>CANFED010000096.1 GCA_947445995.1 Oxalobacteraceae bacterium
CGGTTCGCACGCGTTCGATGCCGTGTTCCGCATAGCGCGCGAAGACTTCCGGCTTCGGATGATGATAGCGATTGCGGTAGCCAACCTGGAACAAGGCCAGCGACGGCGCGACCGCGTCGAGAAAGCCCTCGGTCGATGACGTGCCGCTGCCGTGGTGCGGTGCCAGCAGCACGGTGCTGCGCAATTGTCCGGGGATACGGTTGACCAGTTCGATTTCGGAGGTCGCTTCGATATCGCCGGGAAGCAGGATGGCGTGGTTGCCGGCCGAAATTTTCAGCGTACAACTGCGCGCATTGGGTTTCCATTTGTCGCTGGTGTAGCTGACCGCCGTCGGATGCAGCATCTCGAAGTGCACGCCATCCCAGTCCCAGCGCTGACCGGCAAGGCAGCGCCGGTGTTCTGGCGCAGCGCGCACGATGCGATTGTCCAGCGGCAGCGAACTCGACACCCAGCCGACCGGCAGCGCAGCCAACAAAGACAGCGCGCCGCCGGAATGATCGGTGTCGCTGTGCGAGACGATCACTGCATCGAGCGCGCCGATGCCACGCGCTTTCAGATACGGCAGCAGTACCCGATTAGCCCCATCGGCTTCAGGCGCATAGGCCGGGCCGGTGTCGTACAGCAATCGATGCCCGGCAGTTTCGACCAGCAAGGCCATGCCCTGCCCGACGTCGAAGGCAATCACATCAAACTGGCCGGCTTGCGGATGCGTCGGCAGCGTTGTCAGCAATGGCAACCAGCCCGCCACGCCAGTCCACCGCAACGGCCAGCCACGCGGTGCCAGCCACCACAACGTGCCGATGGCGGCTGCGCCAAATGCCCACCACGACGGTACCGGTGCCGACCAGACTGCCCACGACAAACTGCTCAGCCACGTCAGTGCCTGCGCCAGCAATTCAATGCAGGCATGACCCGACAACAGCAACCAGCCATTGAACGGTGCCGGCGCGACACTGCCCAGCAACGCCAGCGGCGTGACCACGAAACTGACCAGGGGAATGGCGACCGCATTGGCGAGCGGACTGATCAGCGACACCTGCCCGAACAACAGCAAGGTCAGCGGCACCATGCCGATCGACACGACATATTGGGTCTGCGTCGCCGGCATCAGCGCCGCACACCAGCGCTGCCAGCGCGAGATCGCTGGCGCTGGCGGCAAGCGCCCTACCGATGCGTAAAGGATGATGGCCACCGCGCCAAACGACAGCCAGAATCCGGGTGCCAGCACAGCCCACGGATCAAGCAGCAATACCACCGTCAGTGCGATGCTCAGCACCGACGAAATCCGCGTCAAACGCCCGCACCAGAGCGCCAGCGCGACCACCGACAGCATGTATAAAGTGCGTTGCGCCGGCACCCCAAAACCGGCCAGCAGCACATAGAGCAGTGCCACCGAAACACCTACCAGTACGGCGAATTTCTGCGCGGGTAGCCGCAGCGGCAACGCAGCATTGGTAAAAAAAGACCGTCGCCACAAGGCCTGGCCGAGCGCGGCGAACAGGCCGGCGACCATCGTGATGTGCAAGCCGGAGATCGAAATCAGGTGGCCGATGCCAGTGCGGGTGAAGATGTTCCAGTCCGTTTGCGCGACACCGCGCTGGTCACCAACCACGAGCGCGACCAGCACGCCGGCATAGCGCTTCTCCGGCAAGGCCGCGAGAATACGATCGCGCAACCAGCCACGACAGCGTTCGACCAGATTGCCGGGACTGATGACAAAGCTCGCCAGCCGACGATTCTTGAGCGAAGCGTCGGTATCGGGACGAACATAACCGGTGGCGCGCAAATTCTGTTCGAGCAGCCAGGCTTCGTAATCAAAGCCGTAGGGATTGGCATTGCCATGCGGACGCGACAAACGTACCGTCAATTGCCAGCGCTCGCCGGGTTGCACGTCACCGACGACTTGCGTGGTCTGGCCGAAAAATCCGGATGACCAGGCCAGCGCCAGCCGGCTTGGCAAGACCGGCGTGACACCATCAAGCGGCAACACGCGCTCGACCAGAAAATTGAAGCGCACGCCCTGCTCGACGCTGGCCGGCAAACTGTCAATGATGCCGATGAGCGTGATGTCGCGCCCTTCGAGTTCGGCAGGCAGGGAGTGCTGCAGGTAAGTCTGCGCGAACAGCGTGGCCCACGCAAAACCGAGCAGCGCCGCGACGCTCGCCACCAACGGCAGCCGAATCGGCACCGGGTTTATCCGGTTCAATGCAACCAGTAGCAGCACGGCACCCACCAGCAATGCCGCCGCCCAGGTCATCGGCAGCAGTACCGGTTGCAGTTGCACGACCCCGACTCCCACCGAAAACCCGAGCAACGCCGTGCGCATGGACCGTCAGTAAAGTGCCGCCAGTCGCGGCAAGGCGACCAGTGCATTGGCGGTCGTCGCGGCAGCGATTGTCTCGACCGGTACAGCGCGCAAGCCGGCCAGTGCTGCACCGATTTGCGGGATCTGCGCCGGACTATTGCGCGCCGGATGCAGCCACGCCGGGGAGAGGTCCGGCGCATCGGTTTCGAGCACCAGTGCCGAGAGCGGCAATTCGGTGGCGAGCCGGCGAATCTGCAAGGCACGGGTGAAGGTCATCGCACCACCGAACCCCAGCTTGAAACCAAGATCAATGAATTGCTGTGCCTGCTGGAAGCTACCGTTGAACGCGTGCGCGCAACCGCCCCGCGTGCGAATGCGCCGCAAATGCTTGAGCAACTGATCCTGCGAACGCCGCACATGCAGTAGCACCGGCAAGTCAAAGTCGCGGGCGATCTTCAGTTGTTCGATGTAGAAGTGTTCCTGCTTTTCACGCAGCGGCGACACGGTCAGTGCAGGAATAAAAAAATCCAGACCGATCTCGCCAATGGCAAGAAAACGCGCATCCAGCAAGGCGGCAGGAATGGCCGCGCGTAGCAGTAACAGATCGGCTTCGTCGGCTTGCGGCACGAACATCGGATGAATACCAAGTGCATAAGCCCCGTTGGGACACGCCGCCGCGAGCGCGGCCACCGTGCCGAAATTGGCGCGACCGATGGCCGGTATGACGATGCGGGAAACGCCTAACTGACGCGCTTCGCCTGCCACTGCCTCGTGTTCACCGGAAAATTCGGCGGCATCCAGATGGCAATGGGTGTCAATCCACATCGGCTTACTCCGTTACTCGACGTAGGGTTCCAGCCCGCGCTCGGACAGCCGCAAGATGCGATCGCAATGCCGCGCCAGTTCGACATCGTGCGTGACGATGACGAACGAGGTGCCCAGCGTGCGCGACAATTCCAGCATCAGGTCGAAAGTCTGGTGCGCGGTGGCACGGTCGAGGTTGCCGGTGGGCTCGTCGGCCAGCACGCAGGCCGGCTGCGTCACCAGCGCCCGCGCCAGCGCAACCCGCTGACGTTCGCCGCCGGACAATTCGCCCGGCACATGCGTGACACGTTCGGCCAGGCCGACGCGCGACAGCACCTTGCGGGCGGCTTCCTGTGCCGTGGCACGGTCGACGCGACGAATCATCAGCGGCATCGCGACATTGTCGAGTGCTGAAAATTCAGGCAGCAAATGATGAAACTGGTAGACGAAACCGAGCGAGTGATTGCGCACATCGCCACGCTCTTTTTCGGCCATGCTGGCAAAGTCACGCTCAAGCAGAGTGACGCTGCCGGTGCTCGGCGTATCAAGCCCGCCCAGCAAATGCAGCAGTGTCGATTTGCCCGAACCGGAGGCACCGACGATGGCGACACGCTCGCCTTTTTGCACCTGAAAATCGATGCCCCCGAGCACCTTGACGGAATACTTCCCTTGCGTGAAGGTCTTTCCGAGACCGGCACAGGACAACACGGTGGAATTTTCGGTATTACTCATAGCGCAAGGCCTCGGCAGGTTTGACACGGGCCGCCCACCAGCTCGGATACAGCGTGGCCAGGAATGCCAGCACCACGGCGACCGCGCCAATGGTGCCGACGTCCGGCCAGCGCAGATCGGACGGCAAGGCACTGATCAGATAAATGTCGCGCGGCAGAAATTGCACGCCGAGCAGGTGTTCGATGACCGGCACGATGACATCGACATTGAGCGCCACCAGCACGCCGGCACTGACGCCAATGGCCGTGCCGATCAGGCCCACCAGCGCCCCCTGAATCATGAAGATTTTCATGATCGAGCGTGGCGATGCACCCAGCGTGCGAAGGATGGCGATGTCGGCCTGCTTGTCGGTGACCGTCATGACCAGCGTCGAGACCAGGTTAAAAGCCGCGACCGCAATGATCAGCGTGAGGATGATGAACATCATGCGTTTTTCAGTTTGCACGGCCGCGAACCAGGTCTTGTTCTGTTTCGACCAGTCACTGATGAGCACGTTGCCGGTCAGGATGCCCGACAGGTCACGGGCCACCAGCGGTGCCTTCTGCATATCGGTGATGCGCAGGCGCACACCGGTGGGCGCGTTGAGCCGGAACATTTTTTCGGCATCGTCGATGTGCATGAAGGCCAGCGTCGAATCGTATTCGTAATGTCCGGCTTCAAAAATCCCGACCACCGTAAAAGCCTTGTAGCGCGGCACCACGCCGGCTGGTGTGACCTGCCCTTCAGGCGAGACCAGCGTCACGCGGTCGCCAATACCGGCAGACAGAGCGCGCGCCAGTTCGCCGCCGAGCACGATATTGAATTCGCCGGCGCGCAAGTCGCTGAACTTGCCTTGCCGCACCTGCGCTGCCACCTCGGACACATTCGATTCCTCGTCGGGCAGCACGCCGCGCAAGATCACGCCACGCAAGACACCGTCACGCGTCATCATCGCCTGACCCGCCACATACGGCGCAGCCCCTTTGACTTCCTTGTCCAGAAAGGCTTCCTTGGCAGTCGCCCGCCAGTCCGACAGACCATTAACGGGATCGAACACTTCGATGTGCGGAAGCACCGACAGCATGCGGTCGCGCACCTCCTTCTGGAAGCCGTTCATCACCGACAGCACGACAATCAATGCGGCTACACCCAGCGCGATACCCGCCATCGAGATCAGCGAGATAAATGAAATAAAACTGTTACGGCCGCTACGACGACCGGCTCGGGTGTAACGGATGCCGACGAGCCACTCGAACGGCAAATTTTTAAGAATACTCAATGGTGCGCTCCTGAATTCGACGTGCATCTTCCCACATAAAACAGATCGCCTCCAATCAAGGTAGTCTAAGGCGTCGCGAAGCGTAGCCAATGCCGTCGGGTAGTCTTACTTTGGCAACCAAGGGTTGCATCGACAAGACCAGCGAATCTGCATCAGGATGCGCTATCGAGCTCATTAAGAATATTTCGTAGGACAATTTTTAACGAAAATCTATACTGGGCAACGCTGGAATCGCAAAACATTCACAGGAGAATACATTGTCAAACGAAACAAAATGTCCGTTTTTAAGCGGAGCACCAAAACCTACCGTCAACGCAGGCACCACTAATGCAGACTGGTGGCCGAATCAGCTGAACCTCAAGATTCTTCAACAAAATTCATCGTTGTCGAACCCGATGGGCAAGGATTTCAACTACGCCGAAGAATTCAAAAGCCTCGATCTTGACGCCCTGGTCAAGGATGTCACGGCACTGATGACCGACTCCCAGGAATGGTGGCCGGCTGACTATGGTCACTACGGTCCCTTCTTCGTTCGTATGGCATGGCATGCATCGGGTACCTACCGGATTGCCGATGGTCGCGGCGGTGCCGGCTTCGGCACACAGCGCTTTGCGCCACTGAATAGCTGGCCGGATAACGTCAACCTGGACAAGGCGCGTCGCCTGCTCTTGCCGCTCAAGCAAAAATACGGCCGCAAGATTTCATGGGCTGACTTGATCGTGCTGACCGGTACCGTCGCAATGGAATCGATGGGTTTGAAAATGGTCGGCTTCGCTGGTGGTCGCGCCGATGTCTGGGAACCGCAAGAAGATATTTACTGGGGTCCGGAAGCCGAATGGCTGGGCGACAAGCGCTACAGCAAAGAGCGCGTCCTTGAGAACCCGCTCGGTGCCGTACAAATGGGTTTGATTTATGTCAATCCAGAAGGCCCGAACGGCAATCCTGATCCACTGCTGTCGGCGCACGATATCCGTGAGACCTTCCTGCGAATGGCGATGAATGACGTAGAAACTGTCGCCTTGTGCGCTGGCGGTCACACCTTCGGCAAGGTCCACGGCGCTGCTGATCCAAGCAAATACGTTGGTCCTGCACCGGAAGGCGCGCCACTCGAAGAGCAAGGTCTGGGCTGGAAAAATACCTTCGGTACCGGCAAGGGCGTGCACACGATTTCCAGTGGACTCGAAGGCGCATGGACACCAACCCCGATTACCTGGGACAACAGCTATTTCGACACCCTGTTCGGCTATGAATGGGAACTGACGAAGAGCCCGGCCGGTGCCCATCAGTGGACACCAAAAAATGGTGGCGGTGCTGGTACCGTGCCGGACGCGCATGATCCGTCAATCCGCCATGCACCAATGATGGCAACGACCGACATTGCCCTGCGCGCCGATCCTGCCTACGAAAAAATCTCGCGGCATTTTCACCAGAATCCGCAAGAATTTGCTGAAGTCTATGCCAAGGCCTGGTACAAGCTGATGCACCGCGACATGGGTCCGTTGTCACGCTATCTGGGTTCGATGGTTCCTGCGCAAACCGAACTGTGGCAAGACGTCATTCCTGCCGTTGACCATCCACTGGTCGACGACAAGGATATTGCCGCCTTGAAAACCACGGTACTTGCTTCCGGCGTACCAGCAGCGCAATTGATCAGCACGGCATGGGCCTCGGCAGCGACTTTCCGCGGCAGTGACAAGCGCGGCGGCGCCAATGGCGGCCGTATTCGTCTGGCACCGCAAAAAGATTGGGAAGCAAATCAGCCAGCCCAGCTGGCAACGGTCCTCAAAGCACTCGAGACCATCCAGAAAGATTTCAATGGCGCGCAATCCGGCGGCAAAAAAATCTCGATGGCTGACTTGATCGTGTTGGCCGGATCTGCAGCTGTTGAAGCGGCAGCCAAAAAAGGCGGTCAGCACGTCACCGTTCCGTTCATGCCAGGTCGTACTGATGCCTCGCAAGAGCAGACCGATGTCGAGTCGTTCGCTGCGCTGGAGCCAACTGCCGATGGATTCCGCAATTATCTGGCTGAAGGTAACACCACGACGGCAGCAGAGTTGCTGATCGACCGCGCCCAGCTGATGACGTTGACCGGCCCGGAAATGACGGTTCTGATTGGCGGAATGCGCAGCCTTGACGCTAACTTCGGCGGGTCCAAGCATGGTGTATTTACGGCCCAGCCTGGCACCCTGAACAATCACTACTTCGTCAATCTGCTCGACATGAAAACCGTGTGGCAGAAATCGGCCACTGAAGGCCAGATGGAAGGCCGCGACGCAGCAACCGGTGACATCAAGTGGACGGGCACCGTGGTTGACCTGGTAATCGGTTCAAACTCGCAGTTGCGGGCTATTGCTGAAGTCTATGGCAGCAGTGATGCAGAAGAACAGTTTGTGCATGACTTCATCGCGGCATGGACCAAAGTGATGAACCTGGATCGTTTCGATCTGGCTTAATCCTGCAGTAAAAAACGGCTCCGGCTAGTTTTTCCCGAAAGACCCGCTCGCACTTGCGAGCGGGTCTTTTTTTTATTGCAAGCCAAAAAGCAATCCGAAAGAGAGGATGAATCCGGATTTTTAATCAGGAATTCATCCTTTCAGCAGCAGAACAAAAGCAAGCTCGCCGAGTACGCCCCCAGCGTGCGACCCTACCGGTGATAAATCAGCACCACCGCTTCTGCCGCCATCCCTTCTTCACGCCCCAGAAATCCCATGCGTTCGTTGGTCTTCGCTTTCACGTTGACGCGTCCGGCCGGGATGCCGATGGCATCGGCAATATTCGACACCATCAGTGCGATATGCGGTGCCATCTTCGGTGCCTGCGCGATGATGGTGGCATCGACGTTACCGACCAGATAACCGGCTTGCTCCACACGCAGTGCAATTTCGCGCAGCAAGGCCAGCGAATTGGCACCGGCAAACGTTTTATCGGTATCGGGAAAATGCTTGCCGATGTCGCCCAGTGCCGCCGCGCCAATCAGCGCATCGGTGATCGCATGCAGTAACACATCGGCATCGGAATGCCCCATCAGTCCGGTCGGATGCGGGATCAGCACGCCACCGACGATGAGGTCGCGACCGGCGACCAGCTGATGGCAGTCATAACCCTGACCAATGCGAAACGGTGGAGCGCTATTCATGAGCTTGCTTTCAAAATGAGTGTGGCGAGCGCGCCGTCATCGGGTCGCGTCACCTTGAAATTACGGGTACTGCCTGGCACCAGCAGCGGTTGCAGGCCGAGCGCTTCGATTGCGCTGGCTTCATCGGTTACGTCGATCGCCTGTTCCAAGGCGGTGGTCAGCAAGCCGTGGCGAAACATCTGCGGTGTCTGCGCGGCCCACAAACCGGCACGCGCCACCGTTTGCCCGACTCGCTCGCCATCGCTGCGCTTGAGCGTATCGGCGATCGGCAAAGCCAGCAGACCACCGACCGGATCGTTGTCTACTGCGGCAATGAGCTGATCGATCATTGCACGGGTCAGTCCGGGACGAGCCGCATCATGCACCAGAATCCAGTCATCGGCACCGGCCTGCACGGCGCGCAAGCCATTGAGCACCGATTGCTGGCGTGTCGCACCGCCGACCCGCAGCACCGTGACCCGGCCTTGCAAGTGCGGTGCATCAGCCAGCAGGCTGTCGATGTAACCGTCTTCCGGACTGACCACCAGATAAGTGTGCGCGATGACGGTCGCGCCGGCAAAGGTATCAAGCACATAACGCAACATCGGCAATGCACCGAGCTGCAGGTATTGTTTGGGATGCGACCCGCCCATGCGGGCACCGACACCGGCGGCAGGGATCAACGCAAAACGGCGCGGCGACGTCATGTCGCACTCGCCGGATCGGCACAAAAAAACAGGAACAGGATTCGGGTCTGGATGATAGCGGCTCGCTGGTGGAATGGATCACCGCCCGATCGGATGCTTCGGGCGGTTCGGAAATGCTTCGTCTATAATCGCAGCTTACTTTTTTAGTGTCAATTCAAAGCCGGAGCGCCATTGGCCGGTCCTAAATGCACCCGCCCCGATGTCATTCCAGCTGATTCAATCCCTCCCGAAAGCGGGTCACCGCTACGCCCTGCCCGGCCTGCACGGTTCCGCCGATGCGTGCGTTCTGGCCCAAGCAGGGTCGGCACTCAAAGCCCAGAAAAAAATGCTGGCCATCGTGGTGGCCAATCCCGCCGATGCACAGCGCCTGCTGGCCGAAATCCCGTGGTTCGTGCAGGAAGGCGAACCCGCACTGCGCTGCCACTTGCTGCCCGATTGGGAGACCTTGCCGTACGATGCCTTTTCGCCGCATCAGGATCTGGTATCGGAGCGACTGGCCACGCTGTACGAAATGCAGAACGGCCAGTGCGATGTGCTGATCGTGCCAGCGACCACGGCACTGGTGCGAATGGCACCACCGTCGTTCCTGGCGGCGTACACGTTCTTCTTCAAGCAAGGCGAAGTGCTCGATGAAGTGCGCCTGAAAACCCAGCTGGCGCTGGCCGGCTACACGCCGGTCTCGCAAGTGATGTCGCCCGGCGAATACTCGGTGCGCGGCGGGCTGATCGACCTGTTCCCGATGGGTTCGGCACTGCCCTACCGGATCGACCTGTTCGGCGACACCATCGACACCATCCGTACCTTCGACGCCGATACCCAGCGCTCGCTGTATCCGGTGCACGAAGTGCGCCTGCTGCCGGGCCGCGAATTCCCGATGGATGACATCGCCCGCACCGCGTTTCGCAGTCGCTGGCGCGAAGTATTCGAAGGCGATCCGTCGCGCTCGTCGGTCTACAAGGACATCGGCAGCGGGATTGCCGCCGCCGGCATCGAATACTACCTGCCGCTGTTTTTTGAAGATACCCGCACGCTGTTCGATTACCTGCCTGAGGACACGACGTTTGCATTGAGCGGCGATATCGACGGCGCGATCGGGCGCTTCTGGAGCGATACCCGCTCGCGTCACAACTTTTTGAAGTCCGACCGCGAGCGCCCTATCCTGCCACCGGAACAGCTGTTCCTGACCGACGAAGAATTTTTTATCCGCGCCAAGTCGTTCGGGAGATGGATACTGCGCACCGACGACCAGCCGTCCGAGCTGTCAGCCGCGCTGCCCAATATCGCCGTCAACCGCCGCAGTGAAGACCCGCTGATCAACTTGCGCAGCTATCTGCTCTACAGCGCCAAGCGCGTGATGATCTGCGCCGAAACCAATGGTCGGCGCGAAACGCTGCAACAGTATTTCAATGAATACCAGCTCGACCTGACTCCCTGCGAAGGCTATACCGGCTTCGTCAACGGCTCGGCCAAACTGATGCTGGGCGTGGCACCGATGCATGCCGGTTTCGAACTGGGCGAAGCGCTGGGTGATCTGGTCTTCATTACCGAAACCGAGCTGTTCGCCGGTTCGGGGCGGCGTGCCGGCCACAAGAAGCAGGAAGCCGCCACGCAGGTCGAGTCGATGGTGCGCGATCTGTCCGAACTGAAGATCGGCGATCCGGTCGTCCACAGCAACCACGGCATCGGCCGCTACATGGGACTGGTCAGCATGGACCTCGGCGAAGGCGAGACCGAGTTCCTCTATCTCGACTATGCCAAAGAAGCCAAGCTGTATGTGCCGGTGTCGCAGCTGCATGTGATTTCGCGCTACTCGGGCGCGTCGCCGGAAGATGCGCCGCTGCACTCGCTCGGTTCCGGCCAGTGGGAAAAAGCCAAGCGTCGCGCTGCCCAGCAAATCCGTGACACCGCCGCCGAACTGCTAAACCTGTACGCACGTCGTGCCTTGCGCAAGGGTCATGCCTTCGAATTTTCGGCGCATGATTACGCGGCCTTTGCCGACAGCTTCGGCTTCGAGGAAACCGTCGACCAGGCCGCCGCGATCAATGCCGTCATCGGCGACATGACCAGCGGCAAACCGATGGACCGGCTGATCTGCGGCGACGTCGGTTTCGGCAAGACCGAAGTGGCGTTGCGTGCGACGTTTGTCGCCGTTCTCGGCGGCAAGCAGGTCGCCATCCTTGCACCGACCACGCTGCTGGCCGAACAGCATGCGCAAACTTTCGCCAACCGGTTTGCCGACTGGCCGGTGAAGATCGCCGAGCTGTCGCGTTTTCGGACCAGCAAGGAAATCAACACTGCCATGAAAGGCATGGCCGACGGCACGCTCGACATCGTCATCGGCACCCACAAGCTGCTGTCGAGCGATGTCCATTTCGAACGACTCGGTCTGGTCATCATCGATGAAGAACACCGCTTTGGCGTGCGGCAAAAAGAAGCACTGAAATCCTTGCGTGCCGAAGTCGATGTGCTCACGCTGACCGCCACGCCGATCCCGCGCACGCTGGGCATGGCGCTCGAAGGCTTGCGCGATTTCTCGATCATCGCGACTGCGCCGCAAAAGCGGCTGGCGATCAAGACCTTCGTGCGCAGCGAAGGCGAATCCGTCATCCGCGAAGCCTGCCTGCGCGAACTCAAGCGCGGCGGCCAGGTGTATTTTCTGCACAATGAAGTCGACACCATCGAGAATCGCAAGGCGATGCTCGAAACGCTGTTACCGGAAGCGCGCATCGGTGTCGCGCATGGCCAGATGCACGAGCGCGAACTCGAAAAAGTCATGCGTGATTTTGTCGCGCAGCGCTTCAACATCCTGCTCTGCACCACCATCATCGAAACCGGCATCGACGTCCCGACCGCCAACACCATCATCATGCA
>CANFED010000097.1 GCA_947445995.1 Oxalobacteraceae bacterium
AGGCGGCGGCATCCCCACGTTGCGGCAGGACCGGCGGCGCGGCGTGACGCTCGTGCAAAAAGTGCGCTTCGAAATGCACGACATTGTCCGGCATCGCATATTTCGGATCGCCGTAATCGTCGCGCCGACTGCCGATGAAACAGATGCCGAAGCGGATCTGCGGAAAGCCACGGATGAGTTGGTTGACCCAGCTGGAGACACCGCCACTGACATACGGGAAGGTGCCTTCGAGCAGCAGCATCACATCGCAATCAGCGGCACGGCGGGCTATCGTGGCATCAGTTTTCAAACGTGACCACCTTTTTGCAATAAAGCATGTGGAACAAGCGATGGAACAAGCGCAGCCTGGCTGCCGGCGGATAATTCGGGACGCCAGAAGCGCCGGCTTTGCGCCAGCGCCGGGACTCCCGGCTGGTCGGCCAGCTCGTCGAACAGGTCACGCACTTCGTCGAAGCGACGCTGCTGAAAGCGCAACTCGGCCAGATACGGCAACAGCCGTTCGCGCGCAAAGTTACCCTTGCGCGCGAACGCCAGCGCCCGCTCGGCGGCATCGACGTCGCCGCTGAACAGTTCGAGCCGGGTCAGCAGGAACCACACACCGGCATCATCGGACTGCAACTGCAAGGCCTGCTCCGCATACTTGCGCACCTGCATGGCAGAAAAACTGCGCATGTCGCCCTGCACCAGATCCTGATAAATCAATTCCCAGTACAGCTCGGCGACCAGCTTGCTCAAGCGGAACCGGTCGGCTGGCAGCTCGGACTGATCGAGCCGGTGCCGGCTGTCGAGGATGCGATGGCTGATCTGTTTTTCCTTGCCATCGAGGATGCCGTAGGCCAGCAAGCGCATGTCGTCGGCCGGGTCGGCCAGCAGCGTGCGCAGCAGGCTGCCGGTGGCACGCGCCGGCGTATCCTGGACCGCCGACAAGGCTTTCAGACGCTGGTCCAGCGGTGTCTGGTGATTGCCCAGTTGCGCCCGCACCTGGCCACCGCGAAACCCGGTGCCTTCGTGATTGCGGTGCGTCGTGAAGCGCAACGGATCGGCGGTTTCAAACGGCTCCTTGCTCCACGATCGCGGCAACCAGAAGCCGAGCAGCAAGCCGCCCGTCACGCAGACCAGCCCGACCAGCGGCATGAAAAAATTGAAGGCAAACAGGTAAGTCAGCACCCAGCCACGCGGACGTCGGTAACGCGCCGGAATCAGCAGCATCAGCACCAGCGCCAGCAGTGCGCAACCGAGCCCGTGCAGCAGCAGGTAACTGCCGATCAGCGCAGCACTATGACTGCCGACAAACAGCAATCCGATCGACGTGAATTCGAACGACAGCCCCAGCAGCAACAGCTTATAAATCACAGCGACGCACCAGTCCGAGCAAGGTGTCAGCGGCATCGGCATGGCTCAACCGCGTGACATGGGTGGTGATGTGACTGCTGACAAAGCCGCCGCCAAACTGCTGCTGCAAGGCCGCTTCGATGCGCAGCAAATAGCCATCGACCGCCGCCACCGAGGCCAGTGGCAGCAAGGTAATGAGCGCGGCATGACTGCTGCCGGTCAGCTCCCACGACAGGTCGACACCGCGCTTGAGCCGCTTGACCTGCTCGAAGCGATCCAGCGATTGCTCGTCCTTGCCAAATACCAGCGCCACCAGCGAGGTCTCGATGCCGGCTTCGATGCGGATGCGCTGCAGTCGTATCAGGTCCAACGCCATCGCCGGCGGACAGTCAGGTACCTTCGCCAGCACCGTGCGCACCGCATGACCGAGCCGCACGCCATCGGCGTAATAGCCGATCAGCACCGACAGCAATTGCAGCGCATCGTCATTGAGCGCAAAGAACGGCAGCTTTTCAACGACCAGCAAACCAACCGGTGCACTGCCCGATGGCAGTAGCGGCGCGCAGATCAGATAACGGCTGGCACTGCGATCGGCGGCGGCGATATCGGTGGTCTGCACATGGGCCAGACGTCCTTGCGCGAGACAGTAGCGCACCAGCGGATCGCTCTGGTCCAGCGCTATCGGCTCGCCGAGAAAGGCGGTCGGCATGCTGGCATGGCCATCGGCACCGGCGACTTCATACAACGCGGCGATTTCGAGCTGGCAGCTCTGGCCGAGCAACTGGATGAATTCGCTCGCGCCGGGCAAGGCGACCTCCTTGGCCGGGTTCTGGGTGGCGGTCAGCTGGCGCAAACGCGCCAGCGTTTCGCGCAGCGTCAGCGGTTTGGCCAGCAAATCCTGTTCGAGCCGTTCATGCGACAGGCGCAACAGAAAATGGTTGTTGGTCAGCGTGTTGAGGCGTTCGTCGAGATAGGCATTGACCGCGCGCAGACGGCGCGTGCGCGCCGACCAGATGTCGGAAAACTGACCGCACACCAGGGTCAGTACCAGACCGCCAAGAAAATACGCTTTCGGAAATTCCGGCCGCGCCAGACTTGCCGCCGATGCGACCGTCGAGGCGGACAACGGCATCCACTGTGCAAGTGCCGGCAACAGCAAATCGAGACAGAGGACGGTCACCACCGCCGTCACGCCGATGGCGGTTCCGTAGCGCATCGCCAGCAAGGCCGGCACGATCCACAACCATGGAAATTGTTCCTCCAGTCCGAGCGGGTCCTCTGGTGCGATCCAGCAGCTCAGCGCGAACGCCAGCACGCACAGGAAAATCGCTTCCAGTGCGGCCAGGCTCCAGGACCAGGCCGGTGTCGCGCCAGTTTGGGTCGGTGGCAATATGCGCCGGCTCAGGTCGCGCCAGGAGACAGCCATGATTTAGCGCGCCGCGACCAGCAACGGTTGCAGCAGCCTGGCGACCAGCTTCTGCGCCACGCCCGACAGCGACTCGCGGCTCCAGCCGGTACTGCCACCGGCCGCAGCCCACAATACCTGACCGCTTTGCACATCGATCAGTTGCAGCGTCACGCCGGCAGCCGGCTCGCCATCAATGCCGACCTTGTAACGCCATTCATCGACGCTGCCGGCCAGCGCGTAGCGGATGTTTTCGCTGCGGGCCCAGGCCAGTGCGGCATCGAACTGCTTGCGATCCATCGGTTCGAACAACGTCTCGGTATTGAGCGCGCTCGGATACCGGCGCAGATTGCTGATGCCGTCGACCCGCAACAGGCTTTCGGCAATCGATTCGGCACGCAGGCCAGCCTGCGGTGTTTCGGTCTGGTTCACGAAAGGCAGGATGGCCCACTTGGCCCCGGCTTCGAGAGTCGGCGCACGGCCGACATGCAGCGTGGAACAGGCACCCAGCAAGCCAATGACGGCAACCAGCGCGAGTGAGCAGAAAAGACGAGAGAGTTGTTTCATAAAGTCCTCTAAAAAAACCATTTGTAATCCAGTCCGATTTCCTGACTGCCTTGCGGTGACGCTGCAGTGCCGCTGGAACGCAGCCCGCGCAACGTCATCAAGTCTTGCCCCAGTACGCTGCCGGCAATGCCGGCACGCAGGTTGTAGCCACGGCCGCTGATGTCGCTGTGCGTCAGCCCGAGCTCGGTGTAGGGTCGCCATGCGCGGGTGTATCGGGTCTCGATCACGGTGCCCAGTCCGAGGCTGATGCCGACCAGCCGCTCGTTGACTGGCAGTGCGCGGAGTTGGGTCAGGTCGGTACCGGCCGGCAGCATGTTGCCGACCAGCGCATCGATCTGGTTGCGGTCGCGATAGGCCGAGCCATAAGCAAAGGCGCGCACCGTGATGTTCGGATATTCAAGACGCAAGTGGCTGCCGACCTCGGCGTTCCAGTTGCCGCCACTGCCGAGCACATTGCCGGCCTGCGAGGCATAGCGGTGCCAGGCCAGGCCGAGGCGCAGATACTCGGCGCGACTGAGTGCGTAGGTCACGCTCGACTCGATACCATCGCGCATCGCCGCAACCCGCAGCAGCGCCGACTCGGTGGCCAGCTGGCGCACGCCAAGCGTGCCGGCCACGCTGACCGCCGGCGACAGCGTCAGGCTGTAGTCCAGGCGCAGGCCGGTATTGCTGCCGGCACCCTGGCGCTGTTGCACGGTGGCCGATACCGTGCCGTCGTCGAGCTGCTTGCGCAAGGTCAGTTCCAGCTGGCGATCCGAGCCGGGCAGGTTCACCAGCGCGGTGTCGTCGAGACTACGATACTGACGATCGATCAGCGCAACGGTCAGCTTCAGGCCGGGTGTCAGGTTGACGCTGGTCTGCAACTGGACCTCACGTGCCGACAGCGGCGAGACGGTCATCTGCTCCACCGTCGCTGCAAAACTGGCCGGCGGTTCGGTCGTCATCGTGGTCAGGCGCAAGTGCAGGTCTTCGTCGGACGGCAGCAGCGCCAGCTGATCGAATGCCATCGTCTGCGCCAGACCCGGACGACCGGCGCGCTGCGCTGCTTCGATGCGGTCGTACATCGGCAGCCAGTCCGGCACATCGTCTAGCAAGCGATTTAATTGTGCGCGATCTTCTGCGGCCAGCAGCAACGACAGCTCGCCCCACAGCGGCTTGTCGAGTTGCGCGGCAAAGCGGCTGGCGAACCACGCGGCAGCGAGGTCGTTGGCATTGCGATTCAGCGCATACGCCAGCGCCAGTTCACGCGCTGTGGCGGTCAGCCGCGCATCATCCTGCGGCCGGTTGGCCGGAGCAGTTGCCGGTGCCAGCAGTGCTTCCATCGGCGCATTGCTGCGCTGGGCGGCGCGCTGCCGGTCGCGCTCTTGCAGCGACGGCAGCTGGGTCGTCGCGGGCTGGTCTAGCCGCGCCAGCATTTCCTTGCCGCTAGCCGGCATTGGTTGCGATGGCACGAACGCCACCAGCGTAGCGATATCGGCGCGCAGCAAAGCCCGCATCACGCGATCGGCACCATCACCACTCATGAACAGCGGTGCCACCGCCACCAGCCGGTCGCGCAGCGTGTTCAGCTGCTGCGGATTGGCCTTGCGCAGCACATCCGGATTGCGCAGGTCAAGCCAGACATGGCGACGAATGCGCCAGGCCAGTTCTTTTTGCGAGACTGCGTCGAGCACTTCGGCATAGCTCATCAGCCACAGGTAATCGTCGCTGCGAAACCCGCCCTTGCGAAACCAGTGCAGCGCCTGGTCCTGCCGGTTCAGCGACATGCTGGCGGCGGCGTAGGGGTCCCACAACACGGCATTGTTCTCGGCGTCGGAAGCCCATAGCAACAGGGTATTTTTCAATGCGACGGTATCGCGTTTGGCGACCAGCATCCAGATCAGCGCCGCGCGCAAGTCCATCTCGCCGGGTCGCAAGGCCAGTGCCGAGCGCATGTCGCGCAGCGCACCGTCGAGGTCGTTGCTTGATTGCGCAATCGAGGCACGCAGCGTCAGGAAGGCCGGGTCCTGTTCGAGCAAACGACGCTGCTCTGGCGTCAGCCGTGCCAGCAGTGCGCGCGCACCGGGCCAGTCAGCCAGACGCGCGCGCAGGTTCAGTGCCTGCAGCGCGGTGCGCGGATTGCTGCTGCGAACAAAGGCAAATTCGGCCAGCTGCGCCGCGGCCAGCGGCTGCGCACCTTCGAGTAGCGCGATCAGGTTGGTCAGGTCATTGTCAGTCTGGACGTCACCCGCGAGCAGACTGCGAAAGCCGGTCCGTGCCGCCGCATCGTTTTGCAGCAGCATCGCCAGTTCGGCATAGGCGCGCCAAAAATTGCCATCGGTGACCGGTGCCACCGCACCGGCGCGCTCCAGTTCCGCAAACGCGGCCTGCGGATGATTGGCCCGATAGAGATGGTTGGCGATGCGCAGCGCGACCGTGCTGTCGGTGCCGAACTCGGCTTGCAGCTGGCGCAGGGTGGCCAGCGATTCGTCATCGTGGCCGGTGCGTTCGGCCAGCGTGGCCAGCATGTCCAGTTCGCGACGCCGCAAGGCGGGCGCTGACTTGCCGGCCAGGCGCTTGCGCAACAGCACCAGCCCGCGCTCGGGCTGGCCACTGGCTTCGAACACTTGCAGCAGACGTTCGAGCCAGACCACGCTGGTCGGTTCGCGCTCGGCCTTGCGGGCAATCGCGGCGATCTGTGCATCGATATCGGCCAGGCCGCTGCCGAGCTGCAGCACCGTGTCCCAGGCGGCTTCATCACCCGTCAGTCGGGCATACGCCAGCCATTGCGGCAGCGCCGCTTCCGGTGCGGCATTCCACTGATTGACCTGCGCCAGCCGCTTGCGCCAGCCGGCGTCAGCAGGCCGTTGCAGCACGGCCGATTCGGCCACGCGACGGGCATCGTTCAAGTTGCGGTTGGCCAGAAAAATCGTGTAACTCAGCGTGTAGGCTTCGTCATCGAACGCCAGCCCTGGACCGCTGGAAGCGGCGATCCGCACGATGCGAATTGGCGTGTTGTCGACCCGGTTGAGCCCGGCATAAAACTGCGCAGGAGTTTGCCAGCCGGCCAGCTGCTGGGTCTTCCAGCGATCCAGCAGCGACAGCTTCAGAAGCTGCTTGGCATAGCGCTCGGCGGCATCGAGCCGGTTGGCCGACTGCGCCATGCGCGCCAGAAATTTCAGCGTCGCCGTGTCGTTAATCAGTATCCCGGCATGCTGATCGGCGCTGGCAATCAGGTCTTCATGGTTGCCGCTTGATTGCAAGGTGCGCAGCGCCGTAAAAAAATAATCCCGTCGCATGTCGAGCGTGCGGGTTGTGGTCATTGCACGAAAATACAGATCAGCGGCGGTCCGGTAGTTGCCCAGCGCGAGTGCGGCACGCGCGGCTTCGGCATATATTTCTGCCGTCATTATTTCTGGACGTGCCGCGATTTTCTGGTACGCGATGGTCGCCACGCTCACCTCGCCAGCGGCCAGCGCAGCGCGCGCCAAATCCAGCAGGCGTTGCGAATCCAGCGCTGGCAAAGCGGCGAGTACGCGCAGCTGCTGGCGAACGCGTTGCATCGCCCATTCATGCCTGGGCAGGTTGACCGGGATGGCATAGGCTTCGCCTTCCAGCATGGTGAGTTCCAGCCATTCGGCATCGCGTTGTATGGCCAGATCCCCGGAGCGCTGCAAGGGCCGCATCGCTTCGCGCGCCTCGGCGTACGAGCCAAGTCGTACCAGCTGAGCGACCAGTGCCTGGCGCAAACCCGGCGCATTGGGCTCGGCTTTCAAAAATACTTTCAGATACTCGACCGTCAGCCGGTCCGGCTTGTTGCTCAGTTCGCTGGCGGCCAGCCGCTGCTCCAGCGTGCGATACGGATAGACCAGCAACAAGCCAAGTCCGACCGCCAGTCCGAAGCCGACGATGCTCCACGGCGAGAACAGCGCCATGCGCTGGTAGCCGGTATCACGCGAATACCAGGTGCCATGACGCTGGCTGACCGGACGCGAACGCAGGTCCTTCGGCGTGACCATCATGAGGTACACCGCACGGTGATGACACGACGCTGCGGCAACGCGCCGGTGTCGTCGAGCACGTAACGCTGACTGTCGCCACGGGCAGCAACCGGCTTGCCGTCGGCACTGACGCGGCAACCGCCGGCCTGCGCCAGCGTCAGCGTGATCGCGTCATTGGCACTGGCCGTGAATCGCAACTGCTCGGTGGCACCGTCCCGCGTGCGCGTGAGGTCGCTGATGCTGCCGTTGATCCGCTCGACCCGCACGCCACCCCGATCGGGCAAGGACGACAACCTGACCTGCGCCGCCGTCAGCGTCAGATAATCCCCGGACGGACCGGAGGCGCTACCGGCCACGCCGCTGCTATCGCGCAGTGACGGCAAGGCCGCACCCGGCGGCATGCGCAGCGTGCGCAAGCTGGCACCGGTACGCACCAGCAAGTCACCTGACACCAGTTCGCGGGCCATGCTGGTGGCTTCAAAATCGAGTACCTTGCGCACATATTGCGACGGGAAGACCCGCGTGAACGGTTGTGCGATAGCCCAGCCATACACCTTGTGCAACGCGGCGATCGAGGCCGGTTTGGTGGCCGAATAGGCGTGATAGTAAATGTCGACCGGCTTGAAGCGATACGGTGCGCCGGTCAGCTTGTAGGTTTCGATGACGCGCTCGAAACCATAGAACGGACCGGTCCAGTTGTTGGTGTAGACGTTCTCGTTCTGGTTAGGCGCAAACACCTGATACCAGCCATTTTTGCGCACGCCTTGCGCGGCAATCGCTGTCCACGAGTTGTTGCTGTCGGTGATGCGGGTATCGCCGCCATTCATGTTCAGGAAGCCATCGTTGACCGTCTCGGCAATCGCGCTGGCCAGCGGCACGCAGTTGCCGGTCCACAGGAACAGCTCGGCCTTCTTGTTGGCGGGCATCAGGCGCGTGTTGATGTAATCCATCGAGCCCTGAACTTCGCGCTTGAGGTCAAAGCGGTAGCCGGGCAACGGCAAGCCATACGATTTGTCGACTGCGACGATTTCGTCACGCGGGCTGATCACTCCCATCGCCCTCGCCCACGAAAACGGATGCGAAAAGGAATGACTGGCCGCCTCGACAAAAGGCAGCGCAAAAATGGTCCGGGCCAGCGGTTCCAGCTCGGCCGACAGGGCCGGATACACGCCCTTCGGACTGATCTCGGCTTCGATCACCGACACGGCGGTCGGCAACCGGTAACGCGACAGAATCTGCTTTTGCAGCACCTCCGGCGCGAACGGCCGGCCAGGCAGTTCGGCACGCGACGGAAACCCATCGGCGTCGATATGCGCCATCAGCATGCGCTGACCGCCTTCGGTGGTGACATCCGGCACCGGCAGGTCAGGCAGTTGCAAGGCCGCTTGCAGGAAGCGGATCGGATGCACAATCCAGCGGTCCTCGTCCAGTCCGGACAACGAGCGCGTCGTGAACGGGCTCAGTGCAAAACCACCCCACGCCGTCAGTGCAACCGCATCGAACGTATTGCCGGCACCATCTTGCAGACTGAGCAGACTGCGTCCCTGCTGCGGCAACAGTTGCAGCGGTTCGAGCTGCGAGCGGTCCGGCAAGGCTTCAACTTCGAAATCAAGCAGCGCTTTATCACGGCTACGCACGGTCAGTCGCTCGGGACGCGGCACGGCCAGTCGGCGCACACCGAGCGCAGCGGCGTTTTGTCCTTCGACAGTGAAACCGAACGTATCGAAGACCGCGATGCGCACGCCACCGGCGATCTGACGCCGCAACCAGGCCGCCAGCGTCGGATGATCGACACCCGGATTGAGCCAGCTGACGATGCCCGCATAGCGCCCCGCCAGAATGCCATCGGGCAGCGACTGTGTCGCCAGATCGAGCAGTTCGTAGCGCATGCCGAGGTAATTGAGCGGCATACCCAGAAACCGCTGCGCCGACGTGTAATGAAAATCCAGATCCAGGTTATCGACCAGTACCAGCACCGTGCGCGGCAGCACCTCGACACTGCCAACTCCCAGTGAATTCAAGCCACCGTCGGCCACCCACGGGATGAAACCGTCGCTGGCAATTTGCCGTGCCGTGCCGCGCGCCAGTTCGCGCGAAGCAGGATCGGCCGGATCGACATAATCGATCGCAATCACCGGCAAGTGGTAGCGCTCGCGCACTGTCTGCAGTTGCGCCATCAGCCAGGTCCGGTCAGCCGCCGGCACCGGACGATATTGCTTGCGGGCGGCATCGTAGCCCTGATAGAGCGATTCGGCGGCGACCGCAAACACCAGCGGCGCTACCTCGGGCAGCAGTTCGAAACCGCGATTGAGGATCAGTTTTGCATCCGGATAGCGGCGCTTGAATTCCTGCAGCAAGGCCACCATCGCGGCGCGTTGTCGTGCCCGCTCGGCATCGGTGGTGGCAAACAATTGATAGGAGTCGAGCGTATCGAGGAAAAATCCGCGCCAGCCTTGCTGCCACAGCGGAGCGATGATGTTGGCAAGGAAAAATTCGTTCCAGCCAGGTGCGGCCTGATCGATTACCTTGCTCCCCCAGGCCGCGTTATCACCACGCAATGCACCGACCGGCAGCTTTTGATAATAAGACCGCGTTGACTGCACTTCACCCAGCGACACGTAAGCAAAAAGTGCATGCTCGCCGGCGGTGCCGGAACGTGCCTGGCTGGCAGGATTCTTGACATGATCGGGCTCGACCACGGCGATATCGAAGGCTTGCAAATCAACCAGTGGCGGCTGCGCGCCGTAATAGAACGCCACGCTTGGCGTAGCTGAAATGGCTAGCGCTGGCAGACACAGGATACCCAGCCCGAGTGCGCGGACGAGTGCTGTGGCCAGTCGATTCCGGGCACTACGAATGACGCTGCAAAAGAAGAAATCAGGCAACGACGGTTCTCCCCGGACGGTGCATTACACGATGTAATTAATGGCTGACAAAGAATCAACCTTCCCCAAAAAAGACATGCCGTGAAATGATTCCATTTCACTAACGGCCGCCACTTTACCTGAGACTTTACAAATGCAAAACGGAAATTTCTCTCGATCCACAGAAAAATAATTACGGGGAAAAGTCGCTTTTTTCCGGAGTGAAGTGTCAATAAAAAACCTACGAAAACCAAAAATATTGACGTGTCCCCGGCAGGGAAAATTGGAAAAAGGCTCTTCTGACGGGACCATCGGTATCGCTAAAAAAGATAGCTCCGGTTATCGGTCTTAATCAATTGCACCAACCAACGGAGCACAGACCACTTCAGTTATCCGTCTCGACCAATGTCTGATGGACGTAAGCCGACAGAACCAGGCGATCCTGTACCGATACCTCGACGAATTCGAATCCATGTCGGAAACCATCGCCAGTATCCGACGGGGCGATCGAACGCAGTACAGTTTGCAGGTTCAAAAACAGATCCTGCTCGGCCACATAGACCTTCATCTTGATGCGACCAGCCTCGCCTTTTTCGCCGAGGATTTCCTTCGCAATCGCCGATGCCCCGCCCATACTCAGATCGGTGATGGTCGCGGCCGAATTGCGCTCGGGATTGCCGAGCGAGATCGCCGAAATCAGTCGCACGGCAACCCGCGCGGTTTGACGCACGACGGTGCAACGCAATTGCTTTGGATAGGAGAGGTGCAGGTAGGGATGTGGGGTATGGACCGAACGCACGGCAGCGGCAATGAATGCATACGCCTTTTTGCCAGAGAAGGCCCGGACGACGAAGCTCTGGCCATCGCGTATCAGCTCGTACTTGCCGTCCAGCATGGGTGCCGTCACGTAGACGGTCTTCCCCTTGACGAAGCCGACCAGTTTGACGCTGTAGCGAATCGATGGCTTGTCCTGCATCTGCAACATCATCGTCTCGCCGATGTTCCAGCGCACGTCGTGCATGTTGACGGCAACTTCGCGATCGGCAGCTTCCGGTTTCGGCGCAACGGTGGCCTCGACCAGGCGCTTGATGTTGTGCTCTGCCGGTACGGGGCCGGGCGGACGGTCCCAGCCACTCTGTTGGAAGTAGCCGTTTTCCAGCACACCGGCAATCTTGTCGGGATTATCGATGACAAAACCGGAGGCCAGCAACAGGTTGCCGTGGTAATCATAAATGGCGCGTGACAGCGGTCTGCCGACGATGATTTCGGAAGCACGAACAGGAATCAGCGCCAAGGACTCGGACATGCACACCCTTCTGAATCAGGTGCGGAATCGGCTTGGCGTCATGCCTGCCCGAGTAGCTCACAACCTGAAGAAATTTTTTCAAGTATAGCAAGTATTGCTTCAGAGTCACTCTCCAAATCGACTGCCCGGAGACGTATCGTTTCTAAGGTATGGCGGCGAAAAAGGCGAGCACCGCGTCGCGCTCGCGGGTGCGCTTAAAAGCCGGCAAGCTTTGCCAGATACGCTTGCCGTAAGGCTTGGAGAGCAGACGCGGATCGCACAACATCAGCACGCCGCGATCGCTCTCGTCGCGGATCAATCGACCC
>CANFED010000098.1 GCA_947445995.1 Oxalobacteraceae bacterium
CGCGCTACCGGATAAATTCATGACGGCGCTGCAGCAATGCATCACCGAGATCGGGGAATTTTTTAGCGAACAGCCGACCCGCATCGAGGCCGACTTGCAGCGCTTTTATTTTGATGCGATCCACTTTGCACGAATGGCCGAGGCATTCGGTGACCACTCCCTGTGCGACATCAACCAGAACGCCGACAGCAATGCCGTGCTCTGCCTGCGCAATGTCATCCCGGCACCCTTCCTCGCGCCACGCTTTGCCGCAACGCGTTCGACGACGCTGTTCTCGGCAACACTGAGTCCCTGGCATTTTTATAGCGATACGCTGGGCTTGCCAGAGACCACGGCGTGGATCGATGTCGCCTCGCCGTTCACGGCGGAGCAATTGACGGTACGACTGGTCAGCACGATTTCGACGCGCTTTCGCCAGCGTGCCGACTCCATCGATCCGATCATCAAGCTGATGGTGCGGCAGTACCATGCACTGCCCGGTAATTATCTGACCTTCTTCAGTAGTTTTGATTACCTGCAGGCAGTTACCGCACGGCTGGTCGAATTGCATCCTGATCTACCGATCTGGCAGCAGGCGCGACGCATGGATGACAACAGCCGGGAAGACTTCATGGCGCGCTTCGCACCCGGTGGACGCGGCATCGGCTTTGCGGTGCTCGGTGGTTCGTTCGGCGAAGGCATCGATTTGCCGGGAGACCGTCTGATCGGCGCGTTCATCGCCACGCTGGGCCTGCCGCAAATGAATCCGGTCAATGAACAAATCATGCAGCGCATGCAGCAGCGCTTCGGCAGTGGGTACGACTACACCTATCTGTTTCCGGGCCTGCAAAAAGTGGTTCAGGCCGCCGGCCGGGTCATCCGCACAACCTCGGATCGCGGCATCGTGATGCTGATCGACGACCGCTATCCGCGTCCGGCGATACGGGCGTTATTGCCGCAATGGTGGAAGCCGGAGTAATTTTGTGCACGAGGGCCTGTCAGTATTGACGACGGCTTGCGAGGCATTTGGTGTAATGCCCTGCGGTTATTGCATCTACGGAGCTGTGCCCACGCGCGCGCACCAGCAATGGCCGCCAATTCCGCTCAGCCTGCGGAGCATCCGCGTGGGCACGATGACCCTGCCCACCCTACGCGACCGCGGTGTTCAGAAGTGGCGTTTGACCGCTTCGCCAAACGCATCTTCGGCGGACATGCCATTGCGCATCAGCGTGGTGATTTCGTCGGAGTAGTCGCCAATCGCCGCAGGCAACGACTGGCGGTTGTCCTTGTAGTACGCGTACTTGGCGGCGTCGACCATGTCGGTGGCCTTGATGGTCGCGGCGGTGTTGCGCACGCTGCGCTTGACGTTGCTGGTCTTGCCGACATTCGCCTTGGCTTCCTTGATTTTGTCGAGCGAATAAATCACCGTCGCATTGACGCCTTCGAATTCGTCTTCTTTCGGATGCAGCAAATGATGGTTGCTATCGAAGGCCATCTTCTTGTCGGAACTATTCCATACCTGATAGTTCGGTCGCTGACCTGGTGTCGTCAGGGCAAACTGCACCCTGTCTCCGTAGGCAGCCATCTGGGCCATTACGTCGTTGAGGAATTCGGTCGAGAGCGTGTCGAGTTTGCCGTTCCAGCGTTTGCTTCTTGTCGTAGTCAAAGTACGTAGTTCCAAAAAGGTAAGCAGAGGCAAGTAGCGGTAAACCCGCTCTTGCAACTACTGGTTTCATGATCGGCTTAGATAAATCCGTATGGCGCTATTATCGCCCGTCGCGATTCCCGCCGTCATAAAAAAATTATAGGACTGTTTTCGGCTTGGCCTTGACGTTCAGATTTTCGGTCAAAAACATCATCGCCCGCTGCAGGCTGATGTCGGTTTCATCGACCAGCCGTTCACGTGCTTCGGGCAAAAATTCCTCGTTCCACAAGGCCAGCAAATTATCCTTGATTTCGAATGGTGCCGCGGCATTGACGAAGTCCGTCACTGCCGCACTGTCGAACCCGGCCTTGCGCACTTTCCGGATCATCACGCGTGCTTCGGTATCGGTAATCATCGTCTTGTGCTTGGCACCGGTAGCCAGGCACATGAACAGAGTCAGGCGCGAATACGGATCGTCCTTGCCCTTCATCGCGGCCTGCCATTGCTCGGATACAAAACCGGCAAAGCTGTCGATATCATCCAGATCGGCATCGCGTATGAAATAGCGCTCGACGATGATGTTAAGCACCACATCAATCGCGTGTCCCGTGTTGAGGATCAGCGGACCGTCGAGCTTTTCGATATCGCGCCGGATTATCTCGGCGATCGCATGATGCGGATCAGGCACGTCATCGAGCAAGGCCTTGGCGATCTTGAGCTTGCCGCCGGCCGGCGGCTTGTCCCGAATCCCAGCGACCAGACGGGCGAATTCGGCATGATTAGGTGCCTTGTCGAGACCGGCATGGCGTACCAGAATGGCGGTGCGGATGATTGATTCCACCGCCAGATAATCGAGCGCGGCATGCGGCACGCGCAGGTCGTCACAAAACCAGTGCGCTGCCGCGATGCTGTCGAGCGCTTCCTGCCGGCGCTTCAATTCCTTGCGATACATGGCCAGCGAATACGGTTTGAGCAAGGTGCGCTCGTTCTGAAAATCGATCAGCGACTGGCTCTTGATGTCGCCACTGATGGCCGTTTCCGGCATCGCGTACAAGCGCTTGAGCATGTCGTTGCCACTACGCGAATGAAACAGAAAACTGTTCTCCAGCAGCGAACGGGCCGCCGCATCGAGATCACCACCGGTAACCTCTTCGAGGTACAGACTGACCAGCATGACGATGCGCTTGCGGGCGTTCTCCAGCTCCGCCTGCAAATGCGGCGTCGCGAAATGCGTGGCGACCTGAACCGTGCCCTTGGCACCATCGGCAATGATTTGATTGCAGCGACTGACATCGAGGATGCCCTTGGCCACGCCATAGGTGAGTGCCTTTTCGAAAAAAGGCCGCTTGTCGACCAGTGCGACAGCTTGCTTGGATGTCGTCATGGCCTTACAACGCGGATTCTTCGTCAGGTCCGGCGACTGGCTTGTTGCTGGCGACAGGAGCTTCGCGGCGTACCGGCACGGCAGTCGGATCGAGTTCCATGCGCTCCAGTTCGGCTTCGGCCTGCAGGCGTTTTTTCAGGCGCTTTTTGATTTGTGGCAGGATCTGCTCGAACATGTCCGGGTGGTAGTTGCGCAGCAGCCAGGTGACTTCTTTCCAGTCATGGTCACTGGCTTCGGACTTGTCGATGACATCATCTTCTTCGGCGTGGACATCCTGCGCGAGGCCTTCGGCTTCTTCGTCTTCCACGACCGCCTTGCGGCTGTGCATATGATTGAAGGTTCCGTAATTGGCAAAGTGCACGATCAGTTCGTCGTGATCCTGCAGGTAATCAATCAGCGCTTCGCAACCGCCATCGATGTCGCCAATGGCATCAAGAAATTCATCGGTGTCGCTGCCCTCGCGGAACAGCACGGCATTAATCATGCCGCGCAAATGGGTGTGGGTATGGTCGCCGTAGAGCCGCTCCATCACCAGCGCACGGGCGAACTGTTCGGGCGTCACCACCAGATTGACCACGGACTCGTGCGAGGAATCGAATTCGCGAATCACGGCCAGCAAATCCTTGGGTGGCATTTCTTCGAGGACCGCCACCAGGGCGCGGTCGCCCTCGGCTTCGGCCAGCGACACCAGCGCGAATTCGGCGCCAGCGATATCACCAGCCCGGATCAGGCTGGCGGCTTTCAGTACAAGTGCGTTGGACATGGGTGTTCTAATCAAGAAAGTCATCAACAAAATAAGCGAGCGGACCACCGGTCCGCGTTATCGCATTGCGTCGGGCCTGCCGCAATCTGCGGCGGCGGCCGTCAGTCGCGCCGGTCGAAACCCTGCTCGGCCATCCACTCGGAGCCGGCTTCATCGAGGTCGCGCTCGTCATCGTCATCGTCGCGACCGTTTTCACCTTCATCATGTTCTTCATCATCCGCGGCGGCACGCTGGCTGTTGCCAGTCTTGCCGTGCAGGTACTCAAGACAGATGGTCGTGATCAGGAAGCGCTCACCGCCGGTTTCCAGCAGCACGGCATCGGCCAGTGGCTGCGTATCGACCGAGAACTGCACCGCATCGACCAGTTCGCTCCAGGCCGGAAAATCTTCCGGATCAGCCGTCGACAGCAGATACAGCGCTTGCAGGTTGACGAAGTTGATATCGCCATGAAAGGCAACGGCAACCATCTCCGGCGCAGTCTCTATCATCGGCATCAGCAGTTTGAACTGGGACCGCTTGTCCTTGAGGCGCTTGGCCAGGATATCGTTGCCTTCGGAATCGCTTTGCAGGTCTTCCAGTTCGGCCTTGTAGGCCTTCGACAGGTCTTCGAAATAATAGGACAGGCTCATTGCAGTACCTTGTTCATGTAGGTTCTCCAGATTTCTTCGGCGGTTTCCAGCGGTCGTTCGAGCAGGCTGCGACGACGACTCTCATCGTAGGAATGGCGTTTTGCGTCATCGGCCAGCAAGTCATAGGCTTCCTGCACGGCACGAAATTGTTCGGGTGCATCGGCCGCCGTATTTTTATCCGGATGGAACTCCGATGCCTTTTTCCGGTAAGCGCTTTTGATGGCACTGGCCGAAGCATCGCTGTCCAAGCCGAGCACGGCGTAATAGTTTTTCATGAATGAGGATCTGGTGGTGCGTGACAAAAATCAGGCGCTGCCGGAGGCGATCAACGAGGACGCGCCGACGTTGCCATCAAGGAGCGACAAGGATACACCACCGGGCGGTTGCACAGTGAGGTCCGGTCACGCGCGCAGACGGAACCTTTCGTACCGATGCGTTTCGTACCGTGTGATGCGGGCGATCGTTGCCATCCCTGTCGGCATTGGCGACGGTCACCAGAGCATTTGGTGCAATAACCGAAGGGCATTGCACCGAACATCGACGCAAACTCCTGCCTATTTTTTCAGCACCAACCGCAACACCGCATTATCGTTAACCACCGCCAGCGTCCCCGCACCAGCCATCGCCAGCGCAACCGGTTGCGCAAGACTGCCCGGCAAGGCACCGGTACGAATACCCACCGATCCCGGCACACCGGCGACGGTGGTCACCTGCCCTGATGGCGCTATCCTGCGCACCGTATTGTTGTCGACATCGGCGACATACACGTTGCCAAATCCATCGGCAGCCAACCCTTGAGGAGTGCGGAACCGTGCCGCATCGCCCAGTCCATCGACCGCCCCCTTCTCCAGTACCCGACCAGCCCACGTCGTGACGACACCGCCCGGCGTGATCTTGCGGATCGTGCCATAGGTCGGCTGGCTGACAAATACATTGCCGGACGGATCAACCGCAATGCCAGGTGGATTCAGCAAGCGTGCTGCCGCGCCGACACCGTCATCGCTGCCATATTTTCCGGCACTACCGGCCAGCGTCGAGACCATGCCGGCCGCCGTGATCTTGCGTACCGTGTGGTTGCCGGTATCGGCCACATACAGGTTATGGAGCGCATCGATGGCGATCCCTTCCGGTTCGAAAAAGCGTGCGAACTTACCGGGACCATCCGCCCTGCCGGGCGTTGATCCGGCACCGGCAATCGTCGTCACCACACCGGCTGGCGTGACCTTGCGGATGGTCGAATTGAAGGTATCGGCCACGAACAGATTACCCAGCGCATCGGCCACAATCCCGGTCGGGTAATTGAAACTCGCACCGGCACCGTAGCCATCGACGCCTCCAGGCTTGCCATTACCGGCCAGGTCGCTGACCACACCGGCGGGCGTGATCTTGCGGATCCTATGGTTCGGTGTATCGACGACATACCAGTTGCCGGACGAGTCGCTCGTGACGCCATGCAGACTGCCGAAACGTGCCTTCGACCCAATGCCATTAACCAGTCCCCGTTCCAGCTCCTTTCCGGCCAGGGTTGTCAGCGTGGTTCCGCCGGTAATCACATGGACGCCAAATTGTCCGGTCACCGACAGTGTTCCGGAGGGGTCGACAGCAATACCGACCGGCATGCTCACTTGCGGATGGCCAGCGACCGGCGCATTGACCGGCAAGGTCGTCACAACACCCAGTGGCGAAATCCGGCGAATCCGCTGTGCATACTGATCGGCACCGTACAGCGTGCCCGCAGCATCAATGGCCAGATTCGACAAACCCTCGAAACCGGCCGCCGCCCCGGTGCCATCCTTGAGTCCGTAATTGGCCAGCGATCCGGCCAGTGTGGTCACGATACCGGCCGGTGTGACCTTGCGCAGCAGACCATTACCGGCATCGGCCACATAGATATTGCGTGCCGCATCCGTGACCAGGCCCTGTGGATTACTGAAACGTGCCGCGCTGCGTATGCCATCGAGGCTACCGGCGTTGCCTGCGCTACCAGCGAACGTGGTCACCATCCCGCCTGGGCTGATCGACCGCAGCGTGTGGTTGTAAGTGTCACTAACGAACACGGTGCCGGCGGCATCCACCGCGATTCCCTGCGGGTACGCAAAGCGCGCGGCATTGCCGCGACCGTCCGCACTGCCGTAGCCCCCGACGCGTCCGGCAATCGTCGTGACAACGCCTTGCGGCGTGACCTTGCGAATGGTCTGGTTGTTGGTATCGGCCACGTACAAGATACCGGCGCGATCAATCGCGATACTTTGCGGATAGTTAAAACGCGCAACCGCACCGCTGCCGTCGGCCGCGCCCGGTGTCGACATCGCGCCCGCCAGCGTACTCACGCTGCCATCGGGGAGTACCTTGCGGATCACGTGATTCTGCCAGTCCGCGACATAGCGGATACCGGCAGCATCGACCGCAATCCCGATCGGATAATTGAAGCGTACCTGACCGCCGACGCCGCTTAAATTGCCTCGCCCGCCGATTGAACCCGCGACGAATGACAGTCCCGGCTGCGCTGACCTGGCTGGCGCGTCGACGTCCGCCAGCGCATCAGTGGCACCTAGTGCAAATGGATCAAAACCGACGCTGCAGACCAACAGTCCAAGGCAAACCAGCAGACGAGGGAACTTGCGTGCCGCATCCGGGGCACGACGGACAAGACGATGGAGGGACATATTTCCGCCTGGGTGACGTTGACAGCACGCGGCTGTGAGCGGAAAAAATACACTGCCCTGTCGATAGCGATGACGCAATTTACTTGTGTATTGATCTGGCTCATTAGTTGAGCAAGCTCTGAGTTGGAGAAGCTGTTCGGGGCCGAGAGATGCCAAACCGCAGGGTGCAATAACCAACGGGCATTGCACCCCCTCGCACATCTACGCGACCGTTACCCCACCCACTTGCGCGCATTGCGGAACATCCGCATCCACGGCGCATCTTCGCCCCACTGCTCCGGATGCCACGAATGCAGCGTGCTGCGGAAGACCCGCTCGGCATGCGGCATCAGCACCGTGAAGCGGCCATCCGGCGTCGTCACCGAACTGATGCCGTCCGGCGAGCCATTCGGGTTGTACGGATAGTCTTCGGTGACTTTGCCTTTGTTGTCGACATAGCGCAGCGCCACCAGTGCACTCTTGATGTCGCCGGTGAGCATGAAGTCGGCATAGCCTTCGCCATGCGCCACCGCGATCGGCGTGCGGGTGCCGGCCATGCCTTCAAAGAAAATCGATGGCGATGCAGCGATCTCGACCATGCCGAAACGCGCTTCGAATTGCTCCGATTTGTTGCGCGTGAATTTCGGCCAGGCTTGCGCGCCGGGGATGATGGACTTCAGATTGCTCATCATCTGGCAGCCGTTACAGATACCCAGACCAAAGGTATCGGTGCGCTGGAAAAAGACCGCAAACTGCTCGGCCAGCGCCGGATTGAACAGAATCGTCTTGGCCCAGCCTTCGCCCGCACCCAGCACGTCACCATACGAGAAGCCACCAACCGCAATCACACCCTTGAAATCCGCCAGCTTCGCGCGGCCGGCAATCAGATCGCTCATGTGGACATCGATGGCGGTGAAGCCAGCCTTGTGCATCACATAGGCGGTTTCGATATGCGAATTAACGCCCTGCTCGCGCAGGATCGCGACCTTAGGCCGCACGCCGGTGGCGATGAATGGCGCAGCGATGTCTTCCTGTGCATCGAAGGTCAGCACCGGCGACATGCCCGGATCATGCTTGTCGACGATGCGGGCATATTCGGCGTCCGCACAGGCCGGATTGTCGCGCAAGCGCGCAATGCGCCAGCTGGTCTCGCTCCAGAAATGATGCAAGTCGATGCGCGGATGCTGATAAATCACCTTGGCATCGCGTGTGAATTCGATCGCACCACGCTCGTTGAGCTTGCCGATGATATGGCTGCAGGCCCCCAGATTGAAGCTGCGCAGCACATTCATCACGTCCGATTTTTCATCGGCGCGAACCTGGATCACGGCACCGAGTTCTTCATTGAACAACGCGCGCAAGGACAGTTCGTTGCGCCGCTCGCTGACTTGCGACGCCCAGTTTTTCGAATCACCCCAGTCGGCCGCGTGTTCGCTTTCCATCGCGATGATGTCGAGATTGACCGTGAGGCCGGCACGACCGGCAAACGCCATTTCGCACAGCGTCGCGTACAGGCCGCCATCGGAGCGGTCGTGATAGGCCAGTAGCCGGCCGCCGGCATTGAGTTGCTGGATCGCGGCAAAGAATGCCTTGAGGTCATCGGCGCTGTCGAGGTCGGGCGTGGTGTCGCCAAGCTGCTGGTAGACCTGCGCCAGCGCCGAGGCACCGATCCGGTTTTTGCCGCGACCGAGGTCGATCAGGATCAGCGCGGTCTCGCCCAGATCCGTGCGCAATTGCGGCGTCAGCGAGCGCCGGATATCGGTCACCGGCGCGAACGCCGAGACGATCAGCGAGACCGGCGAGGTGACCGATTTGTCGGCCGCGTCTTCTTTCCAGGTGGTGCGCATCGACAGCGAATCCTTGCCGACCGGGATGCTGATGCCCAGTGCCGGACACAGTTCCATGCCGATCGCCTTGACGGTATCGAACAGCGCGGCGTCCTGCCCCGGCTGGCCGCAAGCCGCCATCCAGTTGGCTGACAACTTGATATCGGAGAGTTCGGCAATCGCTGCCGCAGCGATGTTGGTAATGGCTTCACCGACCGCCATCCGGCCCGATGCGGCGGCGTTGATGACGGCCAGCGGCGTGCGCTCGCCCATCGACATCGCTTCGCCAAGATAGCCTTCGAAACTCATCGCCGTCACCGCGCAATCGGCCACAGGCACTTGCCACGGCCCGACCATCTGGTCACGCACGCTGGTGGCACCGACGGTGCGGTCACCAATCGTGATCAGGAATGATTTGTCGCCCACGGTGGGCAGGCGCAAAACGCGCTGGCCGGCGTCAGCCAGATCGATGCCGGTCAGGTCCATCGGTGGAAATTGCGACACCACGTGGCTGGCTTCGCGATGCATCTTCGGCGGCTTGCCGAGCAACACGTTCATCGGCATGTCGACCGGTGTGTTGTCATGGGCCGGATCGATCACCTTCAGTTGACGTTCTTCGGTGGCGCTACCGACGACGGCAAACAGACAGCGTTCACGTTCGCACAGATACGTGAACAGCGGCAGGCTGTCGGGATCAATCGCCAGCACGTAACGCTCCTGCGATTCATTGCTCCAGATTTCCTTGGGTGCCATGCCGCTCTCTTCGAGCGGCACCTTGCGCAGGTCGAAAATCGCACCGCGTTTGGCATCGTTGGTGATTTCCGGGAACGCGTTCGACAAACCACCGGCACCGACATCATGAATCGACAGGATCGGGTTCCCGGCACCCATTTGCCAGCAGCAGTTGATGACTTCCTGGGCGCGTCGTTCCATCTCGGGGTTACCGCGCTGGACCGAATCGAAATCGAGGTCGGCGGTATTCGAACCGGTCGCCATCGACGAGGCCGCACTGCCGCCCATGCCGATGCGCATGCCGGGACCACCGAGCTGAATGAGCAAGCTACCTACCGGCAAGTCGTTCTTTTTGGTGTGCTGGTCGGCGATGCTACCGATACCACCGGCGATCATGATCGGCTTGTGATAACCGAACACGCTGCCGCTGACATGCTGTTCGTAAGTGCGGAAGTAGCCGCTCAGAATTGGCCGGCCGAATTCATTGTTGAAAGCTGCCGCACCGATCGGACCATCGATCATGATCTGCAGTGCCGACGCAATCCGCTCGGGCTTGCCGTAGACCGGCGCGACGACTTTCGGATCCACGATCGGGGTCGTCACATCGTGGGCATTTTCCCAGCCGTGCACGGCACCGGGCAACATCAGGTTCGAGACGGTGAAGCCGCACAGGCCGGCTTTCGGTTTGGCACCGCGACCGGTCGCACCTTCGTCGCGGATCTCGCCACCGGCACCGGTTGCGGCACCCTGGAACGGCGCGATCGCGGTCGGATGATTATGCGTCTCGACCTTCATCAGGATGTGGGTCAGTTCCTGCGATGCGGCGTATTCGTTAGCAGACAGCGTACCGCTGGCCGCACCGCGCGGATAAAAGCGCATCACGCTGGCGCCTTCGATGACCGACGAGTTATCGCTGTAGGCGACGATGGTGCCTTGCGGATGCAGTTCGTGGGTGTTGCGGATCATGCCGAACAGTGTCCGGTCCTGCGCAACGCCATCGATGGTCCAGTCGGCATTGAAAATCTTGTGGCGGCAATGTTCTGAATTGGCTTGCGCGAACATCATCAGCTCGACGTCGGTCGGATTGCGTCCGGCTTGCGTGAATGCCTCGGCCAGATAATCGATTTCATCGCCAGACAGGGCCAGCCCGAGTTCGGTATTGGCAACCACCAGCGCGGCCTTGCCACCGTCAATCAGGTCGATGGTAGCGAGCGGTTTGGCGTCGAGTTCGCGAAACAGCGCAGCGGCATCTTCAGCCTGCCGCAAGACCATCTCGGTCATCCGGTCATGCAAGGCATCAGCCACGCCGCGCACGCTGGCATCGGCCAGATGCTTGACGCCGCGCAGCAAACCCGCCTTGACCCGCACGTGATAGACGATGCCGCGCTCGATGCGATGGATCGCCGTCATGCCGCAATTGTGAGCGATATCAGTGGCCTTGCTGGCCCACGGCGAGATCGTGCCAAAGCGCGGAATGACAATAAATTCATCACCGTCGGCAGCGCCCGAAAACGGCTCGCCGTAAGTCAGCAGGCCGTCGAGCCGGTCCTGCTCGGACTGCGACAGCGTGGTGCTGGTATCGACGAAATGGAGGTAGCGACCCGTGACCGAAATGATCGCGTGATCGACCTTCTGCAATTGCGCTAACAGACGTTGGGAACGAAAAGCGGAGAGCGCGTTGGAGCCCGGCAAAATCAACATGGCGAGAGGAAGGTTGGTGTGACGCCGAAGACGGTGCCACGGGGTAAATCGGAAAGGCCGAATTATACCGTGCCGGGAGTCGCTTCGCCGATCCAAATGGCAGACCGGAGCAGGTACGGGCAGCCGGGATGCGCCAGAAACTTATGCCCGCATTTTGTGAATAACTTTGTGCATAACCCAGCTCAACACCCTCGCAGACCAGTTCCGGCATGGGCTGGAACCGGTGCCTTTTATTTAAGCAGCACAATAAGCAGAGCGGCGGTCGGCCGGTGCCGTCGACAAACTCGTACGAAACCCGTCGATTGAAGCCGTTCGCTTCAGGCCGCTTCGGA
>CANFED010000099.1 GCA_947445995.1 Oxalobacteraceae bacterium
CGACTATGCGTATTCGCTGAACCTGCTCAAGCGCTCCAAGGAATTGCATCCAACTACCCCGACCAAGTCCGGCATCATGGTCGGCCTGGGTGAAACCGACGAAGAAATCCTCCAGGTCATGCGTGATCTGCGTGAGCACAACGTCGACATGCTGACCATCGGCCAGTACCTGTCACCGAGCGGCGACCACTTGCCAGTGCGGCGTTATGTGCATCCGGACGTGTTCAAGATGTTCGAGGCAGAAGCCTACAAGATGGGTTTTGTCCATGCAGCGGTCGGCGCGATGGTGCGCAGTTCGTACCATGCCGATGAGCAGGCGCTCGGGGCGGGTGTGACGATGAATGCGCGGGTCTGATAGCGCAATCAGAGGTGCAATCCCTCACCAGAAGTAGGGTGCAATAACCGCAGGGCATTGCACCGCCTCCCAATCAGGTCCGCTCGTAGCACCAAGTTGCTATCTACCGCAACCAACCTACCCCGCCAGCGCCGTCTCCAGCAACTGGTGCAGCGCCGCGAAATCCGGCTCGCCCACATAACGCTTGATGATCTTGCCTTCCTTGTTGATCAGGAAGGTGGTTGGCGTCAGCTTGACATCGCCGAAGGCCTTGGCCAGTTTGTCCTGCGGATCAAGCGCAACGGTGAATGGCAACTTGCGGGTCTCGGTGAAATTGAGCACGTAGTTCGGTGGATCGTAGCTCATCGCGACAGCAACAAAGTCGAGGCCACGCGCGTTGTAACGCTCGTAGGTCTCGATCATTTGCGGCATTTCCTTGACGCAGGTGGTACAACTGGTCGCCCAGAAATTGACCATTACAACTTTGCCGCGCAGGCTCGACAAGGCAATTTTCTTGCCCTGCAAATCAGTGAAGGTGACATCCGGTGCGGACTTGGTCGACGACATCGACAGGGTGCCAACGACACCAAGAATGATCACCGCCGCAAGGCCCAGCAGTTTCAGATACAGGCTCTTGCGCGAGGAGGAAGGGGTTGATGCTTGCATGGCAAACCTGCCTATCGTGTTGAAATCAGTACCCCATTATAGGCATGCCTGCCGCAGCCCCCTTTTTTACGACTCCCTGTTACTGCATTTTTGCCGAGAGCCAGGATACGGGTAGCAGTAAAAAGCGTGCGCGTTTGTCGCTCAGGGCCGCAGATACGCATAGCCTTCGCGCGACTGCAACCGGGCAATTTCGGCAACGCCCGATGGCACCACGGTCGCGCTCGCAATCACATCGGCAGGCGCAATCCCATGCGCCTCCAGCGTGTTGCCGCAAATCCGGAATTGCACGCCCTGCTGCGCCAGCGCCACCACCGCCGGTTCAAAACGCGTACCGGATGGATCGGCCGCGCCTTTGAGCAACAGCTTGATGCCATCACCAAGCGCCACCACCACGATGCGGGTATCCGGCGCGGCGCGCAGATGATTGCGAATATTGGCTAGCGCACGGGCGGCCTGGGCGGAACCGTCGCTGAGGTGATAGACGACCTTGACCGGTTCGTCCGCCAAGGCAGGTATGGCGATGCCAGCCAGCAGGATGCCGCCGATGACAGCGGTTTTCAGAAAATGGCGTCGCATGAGATGTCCTTGAAAAATCAGAATGGATTAACGTGAAAGCCCGGATAGCTGGTCGCCACGGCCGGCGGCAACGGTGCATCAATGGCATTGCAGATCGCCCGCAGCAGATCGGTAACGTTCGCCGGCAAAGGACCGCCATTGGCCTTGCCCGCCGCCGCGACCAATGCCTTGAGCAAGGCCGGCTTGGCCAGCGGTGCCAGTTGCAACAGGCGCTCCAGCGCCACGCGGACCTGGTCGAAATCGATGGCCATGATCCCCCGTAAATCATTTGCTGACAGCGACAATTCCGGGCAGTGCGCTGCGCCGTGCAGGAAGGCATCGACCGGTGCCTCGGTGCCGCTGACGCCGAGATGAGCCGTCAGCGATAGCAGCAGCGCGACCTCGCTGCGTAGCGTCCCGAGGTGGTCATACCGGACCGGCACCGACCGGCCCGCGGTCGGACCGAGGCGGCGCGACAGGATGGTCTGCAGGACAAACTCCGCCAGGGTGACGCGTTGGTCGGCTGCAATCAGTGCGTCAGCGGTGATCAGCAGGTGATCGCGCTCGGGCCGGGACAGTTGCTTCAAGGCCGGCGTCGCCAGATCCAGCAACGGCAGTCGCACGATCGCCGGCAAGGCCGCGATCTGTTGTGCCAGATGCGCTACCAGTGCGGTTTGCGGCGAGGGGCAGGCATCAAGGATTGCATCTTGAACGGTACGCTGCGCACCCTCGCCCAGCAACAACGCAAACACCAGCGCACGCGCTCCGTGCGGGTCGCGCAGCGCCCGGTCGAGATCGGCGCTAGCCCATGGCAGCGCCGACGTACCGGACGATGGCGGCAAGCCAGCGGTTGACGACACGGTAGCCGCAACGTTCGACATGGCATCGGCCAGGCTGACCGGCGCAAAGGCCAGGTCCGGCAGACGCGAATTAGCCACCTCTTCTTGCGGCAATGGCGGCGCATCGAGCAAGCCGACCTGCCGGCCAAAAATGCGCCGCAGCCGCTCGGCAATCGTCGGATGCGTGGCAAACAGGCCAGCCACCAGACTAGCTCGGGCGGCACCAAGAAACAGATGCGACAGTTGCTCGGCATTCGGATGATTAATCTGCGAACCGGGCGCGTCATCGCACGACAACCCGCCGATTTTTCGCAGTGCACCGCCGATGCCATCCGGATTGCGGGTGAACTGCACCGCGCTGGCATCGGCCAGAAATTCGCGCTGGCGCGACACGGCCGACTTGATCAGCCGGCCAAAAAATATGCCGATATAGCCAATCACGAACAGCGCCAGGCCAGCCATGAACAACACCGTTTGCAGCGACGAGCCTTTTTCGTCACGGCCGGGTCGGGCCCAGACGCGCCCGCCAAATTGCATCAGGTGCTGACCGAAACCGGCCAGCATCTGGAGTCCGAACAGGACCCCGATCAGGCGCACATTCATGCGCATGTCGCCATTGAGGATATGACTGAATTCATGCGCGATCACCCCCTGCAATTCATCGCGCGTCAGCCGTGTCAGCGTGCCGCGCGTGACCGCTACCACGGCCTCGTTCGGGTGATAGCCAGCGGCAAAGGCATTGATCGACTCTTCACGGTCAAGCAGATAGACCTTCGGGCACGCCACAGCCGATGCAAGCGCCACTTCTTCGACCACATTGAGCAAGCGTCGCTCCTGCGGATCGCTAGTGGAGCGCGATACCAGCCGTGCGCCCACCATCTGTGCGACGGCATCACCGCCCTCGCGCAGGTTGAACAATTCGATCAGCGTCCCACCACCGATCAGGCCCAGCGTGAGCACGGTGTTGGTGAAAAAAAAGTAGGGCGGATAACCATGCACAGCGGAAAATTTGCCTCCCTCAAACGCGATCCATAGCAAAGCGGCCACCACGTTCACGCCCAGCACAATGGCGCTTACGGCCAGGACGAACAGAATCAGCAGCGTGCGGGTTTGCCGTCGCGCCTGCTCCTGCTGCTCGAAAAAATTCATGCGCTCGCCCGTGCCGCGAGCAGAATCAGAACGCGACCTTGACGACCTTGCGCTCTTCCGGCGACTCGGTCGCCTGCAGTAATTCCCCGTGCTTGAAGGCCGCCATCGTCGCGATGACCGAACCGGGGAATTGTTCCAGCGCGGTGTTGTAGACCATCACCGCATCGTTAAAGGCCTGACGCGAAAAGGCAATCCGGTTTTCGGTGCTGGTCAGTTCCTCGGTCAGCTGCATCATGTTCTGGTTGGCCTTGAGATCCGGATAGGCCTCGGACAACGCAAACAATTTACCCAGTGACGCACCGAGCGCGCCCTCGGCGCTGGCCATCTGCTGCATCGCCGTGGCACTGGCCGGATCAGCGCTAGCCTGCGCGTTGGCAGCAACAGCCTGGTTGCGCGCCAAAATCACCGCCTCCAGTGTCTGGCTCTCGTGTTTCATGTAAGCCTTCGCCGTTTCCACCAGATTCGGGATCAGGTCGTAGCGGCGCTTGAGTTGCACATCAATCTGGGAAAAGGCGTTGTTGAACTGGTTGCGCATGCTGACGAGCCGGTTGTACGCACCGACTGCCCAGAACAGCATCAGGAACACCACACCGATCAATACGAGGAAGGCAGTCATATTTTCTCCGAGAAAAAAGCCGCCAGTCCGGGGGACTGGAGGCTTACAACGGGAACGGCACAGGAAACGGTTGGACCAGCTTATTTGTCGTCGGCTGTGCCCTTGGTGGTCGTCAGCCGACGATACTCTTCATCATCAATAAGTTCAAAGACCTTGACGACTTTTCGTACCCCATTGACACCGCGTGCGACTTCGGTGGCGAGGTTGCCTTCACGTTGCGTGACACGCCCCATCAGATACACCACGTTGCGCTCGGTGACGACCTTGATCGAGTTGGCGTACAAGTCCCTGGTGTCGACAAACGAGGCCTTGACCTTGCTGGTCACCAGTGCGTCATTGGCACGGTCGCTGTAACTTGACGGCGTTGCGATGACCAGTTCGTTGACGACCGACTTGACAGCCTGAATCGCCGTGACTTCACGTTCGACCTCGGCCTTGGTTCTTTCGTCACGGACTTCGCCGGTCAGCAATACACGACGGTTGAAGCTGTTCGTGTTGATGTGAGCAGTATCGCCGAACAATTGCGGCAGACGGGTTTCAGCCTTGACGGCGATGGCCTTGTCTTCGGTCTGCGCACCCAGGGTGCGGCGATCCGTGGCAGCAATGGTGCCCATGACGGCAGTGCCGATGGCCATTTCAATACAGCCCTGCAAGCCGGTGACAACCACACCGCATAGCAGGATGGTCGCCAGCGGGCGGGTGGCGCGGGGCCAGGTACGTCGTGCCCAATCAATCATTTGCATCTCCTCCGAAAAGTGCGACGTCAATGCCGTCGCACAAACAATGAATCGTTAATAAGTGGACTTCCTGAATCCGTGCCGTGCGGTCATGCGGCACGCAGATGTGGACGTCGGCGTCAGTGAGCATGCCACTGACGGCACCGCCACCCTTGCCGGTCAGCGCGACGACGCGCATATCGCGATCCAGTGCGACATCAATGGCCGCCAGCACGTTGGCCGAATTGCCCGATGTCGTCAGTGCCAGCAGCACGTCGCCCGACTGGCCGAAGGCCTGGATCTGCTTGCTGAAAATTTCGTTGAAGTTGTAATCATTGCCAACCGCCGTGATGATCGACGTGTCGGTAGTCAAGGCCAGCGCGGGCAGCGGCAGACGCTCGCGTTCGAAACGGCCAACCAGTTCGGCGGCAAAATGCTGGCAATCGGCAGCCGATCCGCCGTTGCCGCACGCCAGAATCTTGTTGCCATTGGACAGGGCCGTGAACATCAGTTCTATTGCCTGCGAAATCGGTAGCGCGAGTTCTTCGGCGGCCTGCATTTTCAGGTCGGCACTTTCGCGGAAATGATCGAGGATGCGTTGGTTCATCATGGTGTGAGCTTGTGGTGAAGGTCAGGGCGCGCCGCTAAAAATACCAGCGGGACGGCAAGGGAACAGTCAGGCATCGAATGCATTTGACAACCATGTTATCACCGTGCCGTCGATCGCCACCACATCGAAGCGGCAGGGCGGCAGATCACTGCGATAGCGTTGCAGGTAGCGTTGTGCCGCAACCACCAGCCGGCGTTGCTTGCTGGCGGTGATGCTGGCCACCGCGCCACCGAAGCTGGCCGCCGCGCGCCGGCGCACCTCGACGAACACCAGCACGGCCCCGGCCTGCATGATCAGATCCAGCTCGCCACCCTTGCACGAAAAATTGCGCTCGATCAGCACCAGACCCTGCTGCTGCAAATAGGCCAGCGCCGCATCTTCACCAGCGTCGCCGCGACGCTGTTGCAAGGTACTGCTGGCGCGGAACAACCCCATGTCAGCGGGCCGGCACCAGCGGTGCCACGAACCCGTCGCGGTACACCGCTTGCAGCGGCATGCGGCGGAAGCTGGTCGTGCCGTCACCGAATTTGATTGCCAGCTTGCCACTGACGCCGTCGAGCGTAAAGTCGGTATGACGTGCTGCGACTTCGGTGGCGATGCGCGATGCGTCAATCCCGAGTGCATACAGGCGCTCCAGATTGGCATTGCGCGGCTGCTCCGGCAGCGGCAGCACACGCGGATAAATCATCACCACCGGATGGCTGGGTTCTATCATCCAGGGCAAATCGAGCAAGCGCATGCCATCAAGGTCCGGCCACACTGCATTGCTGCTGCGCTCCTGCAGCACGAACGGATTGACCTGGGAAATCCCGTACAGCGGCAGCTCGCTGCCGACCACTGCACGTACCTGACGCGCCTGCGGCGCATCGAGCGCCAATAAGGCCAGAGCCGGCTTGTCGGTTTGCAGCTGCTTTTTCAGCGCGGCGAGACTGGCGGAATCAAAATAGCCGCCGGTAGCGGGCAATTCCAGCACCTGTGACTCCAGCCCCAATTGCTGCCACTGCGCGGCATAGGCCTTGGCGGTACGACGCTGCCAGGCGGCGCTGCCGGTGAGCACCAGCGCACGCGCATCGGTCTTGCCGGTGCCGGCCCAACTGGCGACCTGACGGGCCTCGTCTTCCAGCGACAGGCCGATTACCAGCAACTGGCTCGGCATAGGGCCGTCACCTTCGGGCGGACTCAGGGCAATCGTGGGCCGACGAATGGCGTCGGCCTGAATCAGCGCAGTCACGTCGGTGCGCGACAGCGGTCCGACCACAATGTCATTGGCCAGCGCTGCCTCGGCATAGATCAACAGCACATCGCGGACGCTGCTGTCGGTGCTGTCGCCGGTGCTGTAGAGCGTCAGCGTGGCACCGTTGCGGTCACGCTCGAAACCTGCCATGAAACCTGCGCGTACCGCCTCGGCGGCCTGACCCAGGGCTTCGGAACGCAAGGGCAGCATCAGGGCAATACGCGGGGGTTGGCGCGGCGCGGCAGTCACCGCCAGCTCGCCGGTTGTGTTTGCGCCCGCAGTCGCGCACAATCCGACCAGCATGGCCATCCCCAGTTGCGGTATGCGCCACGCCATACGCCATCCCCCTGTCCACTTCCTTGCCATGATCCCTCCCCGATGACTGCACCCGTTACTTTCCCATTGCTCGAAGAAGTGTCGCAGCAGATGTATCCGCTGTCCACTTTGTACGTGGTCGCCACACCAATTGGCAACATCGGCGACATCAGCGTGCGTGCGCTGCACCTGCTCGGACTGGCCGATGCCGTAGCCTGCGAGGACACTCGCAACACCGCCCAACTGATGACCCGCTACGGTCTGTCAAAAACCCTGATCGCGGCGCACCAGCACAACGAACGTGAAGTCGCCGACAAGCTGATCTCCCGCCTGCAGGCCGGCCAGCGCATCGCGCTGGTGTCCGATGCCGGCACCCCGGCAATCTCCGACCCCGGTGCCCGCATCGTCGAAGCAGTCCGCACCGCCGGCTTGCGCGTGCTACCGCTACCGGGTCCATCAGCGGTGATCACGGCGCTCTCGGCCAGCGGTTTGCAGGATGCGCAATTCTATTTTGTCGGCTTCCTGCCGGCCAAGGGCAAGCAGCGCGATACCGTGCTCGGTACGTTGCGCGGCATCGCCGCCACGCTGGTGTTTTACGAAGCGCCGCACCGCATCGTCGACGCGGTCGATGCGCTGGTCGCGGCGTTCGAACCGACCCGGCAAATCGTCTTTGCACGCGAACTGACCAAGCTGTTCGAAGAAATCCATCGCTGCAATCTGTCCGAGGCAGCGGCCTGGCTGAAAGCCGATGCCCACCGTGAAAAAGGCGAATACGTGGTGCTGCTCGACGGCGCACCGAGCGCCATCGCCGCCGATGAGGTCGAAGCCGACCGGGTACTGCGTATCTTGCTGGCCGACTGCTCGGTCAAGCAGGCCGCAGCACTGGCCGCGCAACTGACCGGACAAAAGAAAAATGCATTGTATGAGCGGGCGCTCGTGATCAAGGGCGAAGCGTAGTCAGCCCCGGAGTCACCGCCAAACCACCAGTCGCACCAATGACGGCGAGGTGCTTTCACGACACCCGCCGTCAGCCTCAAAGTATTTTTTCCTGACGGCAGGTAAGATGACCCATTACACAAACGCATCAGCCAGGCAGTGACACCGGGCGACACCCACCGCAGCGCCCACCAGGAAAAATCCATGACCCAATTTGTAAAACTGAGCAGCCACACCATTCCCGTCCTGCAAGCGACCGTCGAGCAATACATCGAACCCGACTCCGGCGTACTGCATATCCACCTGGCGACCGATCAGCCGGAACTGGTTTTTCTGGTCGCCTTCCCGACCGTACCTCAAGTCAGCGATGGCCGCGCCCACATCCTCGAACATCTGGCGCTGTGCGGCTCGGCACGCTACCCGGTACGCAATCCATTTTTCTCGATGCTGCGCCGCTCCACCGCGACCTTCATGAATGCGATGACTTACGCCGACCGCACCGTGTACCCGTTCGCCAGCACCGACAAGAAAGACTTTTTCAACTTGCTCGATGTCTATCTTGACGCGGCATTTTTTCCGAATCTCGATTACCTCAATTTTCTGCAGGAAGGCTGGCGCTTCGGCCTCGATGGCGAAGGCGACAAGACGACGCTGACGTATCAGGGCGTCGTCTTCAATGAAATGAAAGGGGCTTTCAACAGCCCGATGCGGGCGCTCGATGCCGGTATCGCCGGAACGCTGTTCAAGGGCACCACCTATGAGGTCGAATCCGGCGGCGATCCGCTGGTCATTCCCGAACTGACCCACGCGATGCTCAAGCAATTCCACGCCACGCATTACCATCCGTCGCAAGCAATCTTCATGACGACCGGCCACATCGATGCCGCTGAAATCCAGCAGCAGATCAGTGAGCGCGTGCTGTCGAAGCTGACCACTGGCGGCACACCGCGTCGCTTGCCGGAACTGGCCCCGGCCTGGAGCGCCCCGCAAGAAAACACCGTTCGTATTCCGTCGCAAGAAGCCCGCGCCGACGAATTCGGCATCCAGTTCGCCTGGCTGATGGGCGAGTCGATTGACCCGCAAGCGTATTACCACCTGCACCTGCTGTCGGCCGGTTTGCTGGGCGATTCGTCGGCCCCGCTGATCAAGGCGATGGAATCGGCAGGGTATGGCCGGCCCTCCAGCATGAACGGCCGTGATGCCGGTGCACGCCAGATGGTGTTCCATCTCGGCATGGAAGGCTTGACCGAAGCGCAGGTTGAACTGGCACGCGAACGGATCTGGGCAGCGCTCGAAAAGACCGCTGCCGATGGCATCCCGACCTCGGTGCTGCAAGCGACGCTGCGCGACATCAAGTACAGCCAGCGCAAGATCAGCAGCGGCCATACACCACCCGGTTTGTCGCGCCTGCTGCAGGTCTTGCCAATGGCCATGTACGGCGGCGACGTACTCAATGCGCTCGACAATGATGCGATTCTCGCGACGCTCGAACAGCAAATCCAGGACCCGGCCTTCTTCAAGGGACTGGTGCAAGCGCTGATAGATTCGCCAACCCGCCTGACCACCCGCGTGGTCCCCGATGCCGACTTTTTCATTGCCCGCAAGGCGACCGAAGACGCCAGCCTGGCGGCGCGCCTGGTCACGTTGACCGATGACGAACGGGCCAGCATTCGCGCCGATTCGGCGGCACTGGAAAAACATCAGCAATTGCCGACCAACTCCGAACTGCTGCCGCGCATTTTGCCCGGCGATGTCAGCGCGATGCCGCGTCCGGCCTTGCCGATTCCGGCGGCGGTGGATGGCGCGATCAGTTTCTCGATCGCTTCCAACGGCATCAGCTATGCCAATGTGCTGTACGACGTCTCGGACCTGGCCGACAGCAACTGGGCCTGGCTGCAACTCTATACCGACGTGGTCAGCGAACTCGGTGTGGGCGAGCGGGACTTCGAAGAAACCAGCGCATGGCGTCAGCGGCTGGTGCCGTCGTTCCACGCCAGCCTCGAAGCGATCCCGCAAGACGATGGCAAACTGCATGTCGAGTTGTCGTTCTCGGCCAGCGGATTGCGTGAAGAACAGGCCGCGATTGCCACCGTGCTGTCCGAATCGATCAGCCACCCGCGCTTCGATGAAGCCGAACGACTGGCCTTCCTGATCGAAAGCCTGGTGCAGGACAAGCTGACCGGCCTCGCCGAATCAGGCAGCCACTACGCATCGCTGGCGGCCACCGCACCGCTGTCGGCACTGCGCCGCTTCGCCGACCTGACCGGCGGTGCTGCTGCCTTGCCGTTTTACCGGACGCTGCAACAGCTCGCAAAGACACCACAAGGGCTCGACGAAATCGCCACGCGCCTGAGTGCTCTGCATCAGCGCATCATCGCCGGCAAGTCGACCATCCTGTGCGCCGGCATCGAGCAAGACGGTGCGGCACTGGCCACGTTGCTGAAGTTGCCGGTGGCCGAGGCCGCCAACGCTCCCGATCTGGCCAGCCTGACCACGCCATCGGTGGGCAATGTGGCCCTGCATGCCACCAGCCAGATCAACCATTGCGTGATCGCCTGGAACGCGCCGCGCGTCGGCCACGCTGACGCCGCCGCACTGGCCGTGGCGGCCGAACTGCTGTCGCACCAGATCCTGCATCAGGCCTTGCGCGAACAGGGCGGCGCATATGGTGGTTATGCCAGCTATGGTGCCAATGCCGGCGTGTTCACGATGAGTTCGTACCGCGATCCGCGTCTGGCCGGCACCTATGCCGATTTCACCAGCGCGGTCGACCAATTGCTGGCCAGCGACTACTCGCAAGAGACCATCGAAGAAGCCATCATCTGCGTGATCAAGGGCCTCGACAAACCGCACACGCCGTATGCCGAAGCACTGACTGCCTGGAACATGCAGCAACGCGGTGTCACCCCGGCGATCCGGCAGCAATTCCGTACCGGCGTACTGACCTGTACTGCCGCGCAGGTCAAGCAGGCGGTACAGCACTGGCTAAAAGAGGGTGTCCCGAGCCGGGCGGCGTTTGCCGGCAATACGACGCAGGAACTGGCCGGATTAACGGTTGTGGATCTGGCAGCGCTGGCGGCCTGACGCACAGCGATTTTGTAGGGTGGGCACGGTGTTTTGTGCCCACGCGCGCGGACCAAGGACGTCGGCCAAATCCGGCTTCGGTGGTCCATTCGTGCGGGCACGATAAATCCATGCCCACACCCTACGGAGCCTCCCGCTTACCACCTATCAACAATCACCAACTCCCAACAAGCAGATTCAACTTGTGACAAGATGCGCACGTACAATTTAATTGCGTACAACTAATTCACAAAAACTCAACCGGAGATTCCCTTGATGACCACCCTCGCGCGCTTGCCGAAATCCAGCACCGCCCTCCTTGCCCTGCTCGCCAGCACCTTTGCCTTGACGTCTCCCGCCCAGGCTGCCGATGAAAAAAACGTGCATGAGAAGCTGGTCGATACGATGACCGTGCTGGCCAAGGGGCCGTATCCCGGCTATCGCGCCAATCATGCCAAGGGGATTGTCCTGACCGGCACCTTCACGCCCAGCGCCGCAGCGCCGTCGCTGAGCAAGGCGATTCATTTCGCCAACGCCGTGCCGGTGACCGTGCGCTTCTCGAATCCGACTGGCATCCCGACCTTGCCGGA
>CANFED010000100.1 GCA_947445995.1 Oxalobacteraceae bacterium
ATGTTGTAAGGCTTGACTTCGAGACGCAGGCCTTCGGACAGCGCCCGTACCGCATGCTTGGTCGCCGCGTAGACTGCGCCGCCGGGACGGACCTTGTGACCAGCCACCGAGGAGACGTTGATGATATGGCCGGATTTCTGCGCTTGCATGTAGGGCAGGGCAGCGGCAATACCGTACAACACCCCTTTCAGGTTGACGTCGATCATCTGATCCCAGTCGGCGATTTTCAGCCGTTCCAGTGGCGAGTGCGGCATCAGGCCGGCATTGTTAATCATCACGTCGATACGGCCGTAAGCCTTGACTGCTGCATCGACCAGATTCTGGACCTGCTTGCTGTCGGTGACGTCCGTCTGGACGGCGAGCGCCTTTTCGGTACTGCCGGCCAGTTCGCCGGCCAATGCGGTAATGCGTTCGATGCGTCGGGCACCGAGCACGACGATGGCACCAAGCTGTGACAGGTGGCGCGCGGTGCTCTCGCCGAGACCGCTGCTGGCACCGGTGATGACGACGACCTTGCCCTCGATATTGTTATTCATGATCCTGACCTCCGGTTTTTTTCAGACTGGATGGTGGCACAACCGGAGGGTAGGCGTTTGTACTTAAGCGAACATAGCCTTGTGCAGCGGTAAATTCAGTGCCCCTTGGTAACGACTCGTTACCACATAGTCACGGCTTTCCTGTTTGAGTTTCGGGATTAAGTTCGCTGCCGAACAGAACGGCGGGAACTTCCAGCGCATTGTCTGCTCATGCCGATCCGGAAGGGACCGGCCTAGCCAGGCAACTTGATTTTCAGAAGTAGATGGCGATGTGAGTTACTTAATTTTTCCTGCTGTTGCAGGAGCCGTTTCACTTAGAGAGGTTCACCATGAAATATTCAATTCTTTTACTTGCCCTGGTTGGTTCGTTGGCGCTGACGGCCTGTGAGCGTCCTTCTACGACGGTTGCTGTGCCGGTCGCAGTTCCCGGTCCTGCTGGCGCAACTGGTGCTACGGGTGCTACCGGATCTTCGGGTGCCAATACGCCTGGTATGGACGGTGCCAAGGGTGCTACCGGCGACTCCGGAGCAACAGGCGCGACGGGCGCTACCGGCGACGCAGGCAAGACTGGCGACACAGGCAAGACTGGCGACACCGTCATCGTCGTTCCTGCGGCCAAGTAAGTCGCTGCGTTAATCGCATCGACTCCGCACCGAGGCATTGCGCTTCGGCAGGGCGTCACGACAAGGAAACCTCCGGTTCGGGGGTTTCCTTTTTTGATATCCGATTCAATCCAAAGGAATGCTCATGATCGTTAATCTTATTATTACCTTGGTGGTTTTCGGGCTGATCTGGTGGCTGGTTGGGATGTTACCGCTGCCGTCCCCAGTGGCACAGATCGTTCGCGTGCTGTTCATCATCATGCTGATCCTGATCGTGCTGTCAGCGTTCGGGATTTTGCCGGGCGGATACATACCGCAGCTATCGCGGTAACGCTCGCATTCCTCCGCAAAACCGGTCCTCGCGCCGGTTTTTTCATACTAGCTGGTGTTCGCGCAATTCTCTTTTCAGATAGGCGTATAGCACCGGCGCGGCGATGATGCCGCGCATGCCGAAGACGGATTCCATGACCAGGATGGCGACCAGTAATTCCCAGGAGCGCGCATTAATATGGCTGCCGATGATTTTGGCATTGAGGAAATACTCGAACTTGTGGACCAGTATCATGAACACCAGCGAGCCGATCGCCGTATGCAGCGAGTGCGCCAGGCCAATAACGACCAAGAGCGAGTTAGAGATCAGGTTGCCGATGACGGGGAGCAGGCCGACGAAAAATGTCAGCACAATCAGTGTCTTAGTCAGCGGCAGATGGATGTCCATCAGTGGCAGGATGAACAACAGGTAAATGCCGATGAGAATGGTGTTGATCGCAGCGATGCGGACCTGTGCGAAGACGATTCGCTGAAACGCTACGCTCAGATGGCGCACCCGTTCGCGCAGCGCGGCGGCCAGCGGCAGGAAGACTTGTGGCGTACTATCAGACAGAGCCGCCATTGCGCCGATAATCATGCCGATGAGGATGTGCGCGAGGATGCGGCCGGTTTCCTGGCCGATGACCTTTGCTTCCAGCGCATGCACACGCAGCCAGTCGGTGATCATTAGCCGTAATCCATCGGTACTCTTCGGTAAATTCGTACTGAGCCAGAGTGGAATCTGATCCCGTGATTTCTCGATGATATCGGCCATTTTTTGCAGTAATACTGGCAGGCTTCCGGCCTCGCTATTAAAAAATGTCATCGAACCCCAGATGACAAGAGATAACACTGTGACCGTCAATACGCCAATGCCGGCAACCGAAACCAGTCGCGCGCGCGTGCTGCTAATGTTCTTGCCCAGTAAGGGCGTCGTCATGTGTACTAGCGAGTACACCAGCAACCCTGAAAAAAGAGCGGCGAGCAAGCCATCAAGCAGGACAAGCAACAGTGCGGCAGCGGCAAGGATGTATGAAGCGTAGTCGACCAGACCAGGAATTTTTTTGTTGCGCATGGGGTTGTCGGTTGATTCAAAATTGGAATCTAACGCATATTGACGCATGTCGCGCACCTAATCCTTCAATCCGGGCTCTCCCGTGTGCCTTCATTGTTATGTTGATGAGTATTTTCGATATTGCATACAGACTCGTCGAATGCCTGTCCTTTTTGAGTTGGCTGGTAGATCATCGTGAAAAAAAACGGTCTTTTCAGTCTGAAATAAGCTATTTCTACCGAGAAATATCTGATTTGGTTGTCCATTGCCCGCTTGAATGGAGAATCGTTCAAGGAAAGACGATTTTTGGGTCCAGAAAATAGATTATTCAGTCAATGTAGGGGGGAATCATTGTTTTGGTCGGAGCATCTAAATATTTAGATTGAACGAGTTGTGGATTTTCTATTTTATTAGGCTATAATCGAACCATCGTTGAGATTCGAGCTAGCAGCGCAGTATCAGTCTGTTCTTCCTGTCTTGGTTGAAACGATCTAACGGGCAACAGCCCAAATTAACTGAAATAGGAATTGTAATGGCAACTGGCATCGTAAAATGGTTCAATGATTCGAAGGGTTTTGGCTTCATTACACCTGACGAAGGCGGCGAAGATTTGTTCGCTCACTTCTCGGCTATCCAGTCGAGTGGTTTCAAATCGCTGCAAGAAAATCAACGCGTTTCTTTTGAAGTTACTGCCGGCCCTAAGGGCAAGCAAGCTTCGAACATTCAGCCTATCTAAGCTGAATTAAGCGTCTCAGGAAACCTCGGTTCGCCGGGGTTTTTTTTCGTCTTCTGCTTTTGAGAAGTCATGTGCAATGCATGAATTTCATCTCAACATCTTCCGCTAGAAAACCAATACACATAAGTATTGATTTGACGCACACATTCATCGATTGCTTAAGCTCACAATGGCCTCAACGAGTGGCTAATGATGCGCATCGAATGAAACTTTTTCATCTAATCATGAAAATCTTCGTGCAGCGCATCAACGCAATACTCCGGAATATTTTTTTTGTGCCTAATGTGGATCTTTCGAGCCGCTGCAACACGGGCGCGATGGACCGAATATCTAATTTGATTTGCAGTGAATAGCCATTGGTAAGTTGGATCTGAGTAGTTTTACTTACGTATTGTATGTTGCGTTGCCGCATGATGTTTCTATTGCCGCTATAGGATGTGGCTCTTACAATCTCTGCGCGGACAAATAAGTTTCGGTTAGCTTGTTAATGATGTTCTGCATTTAAAAACATAGAGGATGACATGTCATACAAAATCAAAGCACTGGTTGCGTCAGCAGTATTGGTCTGGTCGGCATCAGGTATGGCGGCAGAGCCGATCGTGATTGGAGTCTCGGGTCCGTTTACTGGTGGCTCTGCACCGATGGGCGTGTCGATGCGTGATGGCGTAAAGCTTGCCGTAAGTGAAATTAACGCAAAAGGCGGTTTGCTTGGTCGCCAGATCAAGCTGATCGAGCGCGACGACGAAGCCAAGAACGAGCGCGGCGTCCAGGTCGCCCAGGAGTTGATCAACAAAGAGAAAGTCGTGGCAACGGTCGGATTCATCAATACCGGTGTGGCACTGGCTTCGCAACGGTTTTATCAGGAAGCCAAAATTCCTGTACTGAACAACGTGGCGACCGGCTCGATCGTGACCAAGCAGTTCGCCGACCAGCCTGAAAACTACATCTTCCGTAATGCCGCTAACGACTCCATCCAGTCAGCAATGATTGTCGAAGAGGCTGTCACCAAGCGCAAGTTCACGAAGCTTGCGATTCTGGCAGACTCGACTAACTATGGGCAGTTAGGCCGTGAAGATCTTGAAAAAGCACTTGATAAAAAGGGTCTCAAGGCGGTTGCTGTTGAAAAGTACAACATCAAGGATGTCGACATGACAGCCCAATTGTTGAAAGCGAAGCAGGCCGGTGCAGAGGCAGTGTTGACGTACGGTATTGGGCCGGAACTGGCACAAATCGCTAATGGCATGGAAAAGCTTAGCTGGAAAGTGCCAATGATTGGTAGTTGGACTTTGTCGATGGCAAACTTCATCGACAATGCTGGGAAAAATGGGGACGGTACATTGATGCCACAAACCTTCATCCAGGATCCAACGACACCAAAGCGCAAGACGTTCATTGACGCCTACGTCAAAACCTACAGCCCGCCGGGTGGCCGTATTCCATCGCCAGTGTCGGCTGCGCAAGGATATGACTCGATTTTCCTGCTTGCCGCAGCAATCAAACAGGCTGGGACGACCGATGGTCCGAAAGTGCGAGAAGCACTTGAGAATATGAAAGAGAACGTCGATGGCGTCGTTACCTCATATGCCAAGCCTTTTAGCAAGGACGACCACGAAGCTATCAAAATAGGCGTACCAGTTTTTGGTGAAGTCAAAGCGGGCCGCGTCATTCTGGCGAAGTAATCAGCTTTGGCCATAGCGTTTCGGCGCTCATGGTCGCGTTGTTCATGATTGCCGGTTGCCAGTTCTGGCTCCGGCATCAAGAGTCTATCTCGATCTATTTTTGCAAGTTACATGAGTGCTGATGGGCGTTTCTTTTACTCGCTCCGGTCGCTAGCGCAAAATTGATCGAGATAGACTCTTGGTATAACTGAAACCCGCTGCTGCGGCGGCTGTAATACAGGTGGAAATAATGGAAATTTTCTTGCAACTCGTTTTCAGTGGTATCGCGCTGGGCATGATTTACGCGGTGATTGCTTTTGGCTACCAGTTGACATTTGCGACCTCTGGAACCCTGAACTTTGGTCAAGGTGAAGCGTTAATGCTTGGTGCGTTGGTCGGACTCAGTCTTGTCGGTAATATTCACGGTGGACCTTATTTGAATTACTGGTTGATGATTCCGGTGGTTATTGTATTCGGTGCGATGCAAGGCGTCTTTGTTGAATGGATAGGAGTACGTCCGGCAATCAAAATCAAGTCTGAGTTTGGCTGGATTATGTCGACGATCGCACTGGCCATCATCTTCAAGAACGTTGCAGAGAACATATGGGGGAAGGACGATCTTCCCTTTCCGTCGCCATTGTCTGCGGCTCCTTTCAAGCTCCTTGGAGCGAACGTACAACCGATGCAGGTTGTCGTCGTATTAGGTGCCTTGGCGATGATGCTTGCCGTCGAAGTATTCAATCGCAAATCGATATACGGCAAAGCGGTAGTGGCAACTTCAAATGACCGCGATGCTGCCGGACTCATGGGTATCAACACCAGCATGGTGATCACATTTTCTTACGCGTTGTCCTCTGCTACCGCGGCGCTTGCCGGAGTTTTAGTAGCGCCACTGACGTTGACCGGCGCTACGATGGGGACTGCCTTGGGTTTGAAGGCTTTTGCAGTGGCAATTATTGGCGGACTGACCTCGGGCATGGGCGTGATTGTGGGAGGGTTGATTTTGGGTATCGCTGAAACCACCACCGGCTTCTATATTTCAACCGGCTACAAGGAAGTACCTGGCCTGGTATTGCTATTGCTCGTGCTGGCAATTAAACCCGCCGGCCTGTTCGGTAAAGCTACGATCAAGAAAGTATAAGCATGGACAAGAAAACAATCGTTGCTTCCGTCATCGGAATTGCAGGGCTGGCGGCATTTCCGCTAGTGTTTCACAACCCGTATTACATTCACCTTGCCGAAACCATTCTGATTTACTCGATCCTGCTGTTCGGTCTCGATATCGTCGTCGGTTATACCGGGCAGGTATCGCTCGGACATGCGGCATTGTTCGGTATTGGGTCTTACACGACAGGTGTGCTGTATCTGAAATTCGGCTTGCCTATACTGGTGGCTGCACCGGCTAGTATTGCCGTAACCGCCATGTTCGGAGCGTTGCTGGCGCTACCGGCATTGCGTGTGACAGGACCTTACCTTGCAATGGTTACGCTGGCATTCGGCACAATTGTCCAGATTCTGATCAACGAGATGACGTTTCTTACCGAAGGGCCGCTCGGCCTGAAGCTGGTCAAGCCAGACTTCTTTGGGTACAAGGTCAACGAGGTTGAATTCTTTTATCTCGTCGCCGCAATGATGGTGTTGTCGTTGATCGTCGTTGACCGTATCCTCAAATCACATTTGGGGCGCGCTTTCCAAGCATTACGCGATAGCCCCATTGCGTGCGATTGTATGGGAGTGTCGGTCTATCGCTACAAGGTATATGCCTTCGTGATCAGTGCCGGTATGGCGGGTTTGGCGGGTAGCTTGTATGCCTATTCCGAAGAGTATATTTCGCCAAATACGTATAATTTTGAGCTGACCATCCTGTTCCTGCTCGCCGTCATCATGGGCGGACGCAAGACGCGTAGCGGAGCACTGCTGGGCGCATTGATTGTCGTGATGCTGCCGAGTTTGTTGGCCGATATCCAATTGTTCCGCAAGATTGCCACCGTGGCAGCGGTTCTTGGCGTGCTAGGTGCTGGTTTCATGCTGGCCAAGGGGCGCAAGACGGTGCGAGAGACAGCCATTCCTGTCCTGGCCACCGTTGGTTTAGCCGTGTTTTCGTACAAACTAGAAAATATCACCGATTGGCGTCTGACAATATTCGGCGTGATGACGTTGTTTGTCGTGTATTACTTGCAAGACGGCATCATCGGATTTTTCCGCAGTTGGTTCGTCAAGGGTTCAGTTCGTGATGCAAAACATGCGGGTACACAGGGTGATGAGTCAAAAGCTTGGGCGATTGCCCCAAGTACCGCTGGTATTGGTTTAACCTTACTCGCTGCTAAAAGTATTTTGATGCAATTTGGTGGTTTGAAGGCGCTGAATCAGGTCGACTTGGTGATTGCCAAAGGAACCGTTCATGGCTTGATTGGACCTAACGGTTCAGGCAAAAGCACGATGATGAACGTTCTTACTGGTATCTACAAACCGACCGCGGGTGCCGTTGAATTTAACGGTGCGGTAATCTCCGGGCAGACACCCTCGTCAATTGCCTTGGGTGGCGTGGCCCGCACTTTCCAAAACGTGCAGTTGTTTGGAGAGATGACCTCAACGGAAAACGTGCTAGTCGGACTGCATAATACCTTCCGAAGCAACATCGTCGATGTGATGTTCAATACGCCACGATATCGGCGCGAAGATGCCCAGGCGCGTGAGCGTGCTGCCGGAATATTGCAGTTTGCCGGCTTGGCGTCGTTGGCGGACGAAGAAGCGCGCAATCTGCCGTATGGCAAGCAGAGAGTGCTTGAAATCGGTCGTGCACTTGGACTCAATCCTCAATTGCTACTGCTCGATGAGCCGGCGGCTGGCTTGACTGCTCCCGACATCAAGGAGCTCGTCGCGATCATTCGCAAAATCAAACAACACGGTATTACGATCATCCTTATCGAACACCATATGGATGTTGTGATGTCGATTTCGGATACCGTGACGGTGCTTGATTTCGGTCAGAAAATTGCGGAAGGAAAACCTGCTGCGGTTCAATCCGATCCGAAAGTAATCGAAGCTTATCTGGGGGGTAGTGTCGGTGACGATACTCCCGCTGCGCCTACTCTTGCAGGGAATTGACATGCTTACTATCTCCAATCTGCACGCAGCCTATGGCAAAGTCGAGGTCCTGCACGGCATTTCACTTGAAGTGCCAAAAGGTAAGGTTGTCACCTTGATCGGCTCTAATGGCGCGGGGAAAACCACGACCATGCGCGCCATTTCCGGCATGATCAAGCCGAAATCCGGTAGTGTCACCCTCTCCGGAAGGGACGTCACCGGCTTAGAGTCGCACAAGATTGCCCGTGCAGGATTAGCCCATTCCCCGGAGGGGCGTCGTGTATTTTCTACGATGAGCGTGACGGATAATCTGTTGCTGGGAGCGTTCCCTCGTTACACAGGATCGCGCCCAAAAGGAGATATCAAGGAGGACCTCGAAAAAGCGCTAGAGCTGTTTCCCCGGCTGAAAGAGCGTCAGCATCAACTGGCAGGTACGCTCTCCGGGGGGGAGCAGCAGATGTTGGCGATGGCACGTGCGGTGATGCTGAACCCCGAAGTCATCTTGCTTGACGAGCCTTCGATGGGGCTAGCCCCAATTTTAGTAGAGGAAGTTTTCCGCATCATTCTTAGTTTGAAAAAGCGTGGTGTGACAATGTTACTGGTCGAGCAGTTTGCGGCAGCGGCGTTGAATGTGGCCGATTATGGCTACGTGATGGAAAACGGTCATATTTCAGTGCATGGTCCGGCTGACAAACTCAAGAACGATCCTGCTGTGCAAGCTGCTTACCTCGGTGGAGGTCAGCAACACTGACAGCGCAGCAGTTGACATGTAGCTCGCATCGCCTTGGCAACTCGCCTGGGTGACGCGAGCTTTTTTTATGGCTTGTCTCCGAGACTGCGCCAGTAATCCGAACGCAAATAAGCATGTCGTAAAAAGTCGATGAAGACACGAATACGTAAAGGCAGATGACGGCGCTGTGTAAATACCGCGTAGATGTCATTGCCAGGCGCAGCAAACTCATCGAGCACCGTGACCAGGAGTCCAGATTCGATTTCACTACCCACTTCCCACATCGATCGCCATGACAAACCCTTGCCTGCGAGAGCCCAGTCGTGGAGTACCTCACCGTCGTTACAAGCCATATTGCCGGCCACTTTGATCGTCATGTTTTTGCCGTGTTGACGGAAGGTCCAGCCACGCTGGCTGCCATCGCTGTTGAATGCTAAGCAGTTATGACCGGTCAGTTGATCCAGCGCTTGGGGAGTGCCGTGACGTTTCAGATATCCGGGTGTAGCAACAACTACGCGCTTGTTTTCGGCCAGCTTGACACCGACCATACTGGAGTCGGTCAGAGCCGCAATCCGGATGGCGACGTCGATGCCTTCGTCTAACAAATCGGCGATGCGGTCATTCAGACTGAGCGTTAGAGTCACATCACGATGTTCGGCTAGAAATGAGGGCAGCAGCGGCGCGACATGCTGACGGCCAAAGCCGGCAGGAGCCGAGATTGTCAAGTGACCACTAGCGGCGCGTGCCCCTGCAGATACGGCTAATTCTGCCTGTTCTAGTTCGGCCAGGATGCGCTGGCAATCTTCCAGAAAGCTGCTGCCTTCCGGTGTTAACGCGATCTTGCGTGTGGTTCTCTGCAGTAACTTGACGCCCAGTCGTTCCTCTAGTGCATCAAGTCGACGTCCGATCATTGCCGGCGCAATGCCCTCAGCACGTGCCGCAGCAGAGAAGCTTCCTTTCGCGATGATTTCGACAAAAGTGGAGAGTTGCTTGAATTGATCCATGAAGTCCGTCTGGTGAGTGCGTACAAAGCTGTCGCATCCTGATGGTAATTTGTTTCATCGCAATAAACAAAAAAAAACGGCATGCCGATGGTTCGGCATGCCGTTTTGTGGGAGTTGAGAAGACTATGTAAGTCGTGGTTGGATTTGCTGCAAGATACTGCTATCGATGCGGAGCATCAGGCCATGCTCAAGAGTCTAAATAGACACGGCCTGGATTTTGGGTTCGGTAAGAAGCTAAACCACTGAGAAAATGCCTAATCTAAAATCAAGCCGGCTCACTCGTCGCGATTTATGAATCCAAATATCTGCAACAGACTGGTGAAAAGATTAAATATTGAAATGAACAAGGTTAGCGTCGCCATCACGTAATTGGTCTCACCACCGCGCACGATGTTATTCGTTTCATACAGGATCATGCCCGACATCAGTACCACGAAAGCCGCTGACACGGTCAACGACAAGGCTGGAATTTGTAGAAAAATACCTGCTAGCGAGGCTAGAAATGCAACCAGTATGCCGATGCTCAGAAAACCGCCCATCATGGATAGATCACGCTTGGTCACCCTTGCATAGACTGAGAGGGCGACGAAAATCGAAGCAGTTCCTCCGAATGCAAGCATGACAGTTTCCGCGCCGTTGGGCATGCTGAGGTATCGACTGATGATCGGGCCTAATGTGTAGCCCATGAAGCCGGTAAGCAAGAACAGCAAACCGACACCTAGCGCCTGATCGCGGTATTTTGTAATGGCGAACAACAAGCCGAAGTATCCGACCAGCGTGATGATGATGCCTGGCCCTGGCAAGCCGAGCGCAGCGGTAGTGCCTGCAGTTAGCGCACTGAAGGCCAGGCAGGCTGATAACAGCATGTAGGTATTGCGAAGTACGCGACGTGCATTGCCATCGATGACAGTGCTGGCCGACTCGGCGTTCGTCGCGTTGCGGCCGAAGAGTGAATTGCGATCGTTCATGGAGTAGTCCTTCCGATGTAAAAAAATGACGCCGGCGAAAAAATAACCGATGCCCTTAGGGTAGTCTATTTTCTTTGTTTAAAAAGCGCACATAATGGAAGACTTACTTCGATAAAGCAGAATCATGAAAAATACTGGTCTGAATTTCCGACATCTTTACTATTTTTGGGTGGTTGCCAAGGAAGACAGCATTACGCGCGCAGCCGAGCGGCTTGGCGTGGCTATCCAGACTATCAGTACCCAGCTTGGACTGCTGGAAAAATCGATCGGAAAATCACTGTTCGCACCCCAGGGTAGGCGTCTTGTGTTGACTGAAGCAGGACGTATCGCGATGCGCTACGCCGAACAGATTTTTGCGTTGGGCGAGCAGATGGAGGATGCACTGTCCGATCTGGATGTTGGTCGAACAATGCGCCTGACAGTCGGGATTTCTGACTCGTTACCAAAATTGATTGCCTCGCGCCTGCTGGCTGCCGCACTTGCCTTACCGGAGCGAGTCAAACTGGTGTGTTACGAAGATCGCTTTGAAGCCTTGCTCGGCGAACTCAAGGTCCATAAGCTTGATGTGGTATTGACCGATCGTCCGGTGCATGCGGGCACAGTTTTGCGCGTATTCAGTCATTTGCTGGGAGAGAGCGAACTGATGCTCTTTGGGTTGCCCGCATTGGCTGAAAAATATGAGCCTGGTTTTCCTGCAAGTCTGCAAGGCGCACCACTGTTGCTGCCAACTCGCAATAATGCGATTCGAGGCCGGATCGATCATTGGCTTGAGGCACAGGACTTGCGCGCCGACGTCGTCGGCGAGTTTGATGACAATGCGTTGCTCAATACCTTCGGACGTAGCGGATTGGGACTGTTTCCGGCTCCGTCCGCATTGGCTGATGATGTTGCCGCGCAATTTGGGGCGATTCCGGTTGGACCGTTACGGGGCGTCAA
>CANFED010000101.1 GCA_947445995.1 Oxalobacteraceae bacterium
GACAACGGTGTGATCGTCCACCTGCAATTGCTGCGGACCGAGAAAGCGGACGCTGCCCATCAGACGGTCAAGCGGATCGATTGCTTCGACGCCTTCCAGCACAAAACCGACAAAGCGGTCCCGTTCGGCCCGCACTCTTGCCATGACGGCCTCACCATCGATACGTACCGGACCGGCATGCACGCCAAAGCCAGCGGCATCGGCAGCGTGATAAGCCGCATCGGCCGCAGCAATGAGCAATTTGCTCGGCATACAGCCAACCCGCGCGCACGTCGTGCCGTTGGGACCACGCTCGATCAACAGTACCTTGCCGCCGTGGGATCTGGCAGCGCGATAGGCAGTCAGGCCAGCACTGCCGGCACCAATCACGGCGACATCGACATCAAGGATTTTCATGGGGTGCTTTCCGGGTCAGGTTCACGTAATTCGGCCAGGGAGGCAATGCTGCCAATCTGGATCACGATCGGGTTCAGCGACAACGCCGGTTGCATCGGACGCCAGGCAAACAGCCATTCTTTTTGGCCAGACAGATGACGTCCTCGGGTGAATGCCGCACCCAACGAGCTAGGGACACCATAGGCCACCGCCGCGTCGATACCGGCCCATTGCGGAAGCGCCCTGTGCACGGCCCGGTGCAAGCGTTCGCCGAATTCTTCCGTATTGTGGATGACCACGCAGCACAGTCCTGCGGTGTCCTTGCTAGTCAGTTTTTCGCTCAGGGCGGTGGACAGGCTCAGTGTCAGGAAACCAGCCGTCGCCATCGTCTTTGTGGCGCCGAAGGGCAGTATCTGACTGGCCGGCGAAGCACCGGGCGCAGGGTCGGCCTGGCCGCTGGGACGCAGGCGAAACTCGCCGGCCTGCAGGGCGCGCTCTGCGGTATGCCGGTCCGCATAAAAATACAGCTTGGCCGGACGGCCTGTTTCAACACGTGGGGTGGCAGACATGGTGCTCCTGAATCTGGTTCATCTGGCAGGCTGCCCTATTGCCGGGCTACCCGCTGCGTAAGATCGGATTCTACCGTCTTGCGCGTGGACGGTTGCATATCCACCGCACACAGCCAACGCACCTACCGGCAGCCGCTATTGATCCATTTGTGGCTGGGCGATGCTACGTATCTGGAAACGACCATCGGCATTAAACAACCAGGTTTCTGACAATTCAAGCCGGCCATGCTTGAGCAATTGCAAGGCCGGACGCGGAAACGGTGCGCTGCCGCGCAAACTCGTCAGCGCCGTGGCTTCGGTCGCGCTGTCATGGTTGCTGCGAATAATGTCACTACGCAGCAGCTTGCCGCCGGCATCGACCGAGAACTTGACCACGATCACCGAGCGCAAGAACGCCTGCGGCCGGCCGCCGAACACCTGGCTGGCATTGGCATTCGAAATATGCTCGGCCAGCACTTCCTTGTAAGCCTCCAGTGTGCTGGGTGCCAACGGTATCGCTGGCTGGCCGAGCGTGTCTGTGCGGGGGCCCGGAAGGTTGTCTGTGCGGGGCCCCGGAATGCGGGTCGGCGTACACGCTGCGAGTACCGCACTGAGCGCGGCCATGAAGAGGGCAAATCGTTTTTTCATGATGGTGATCCCGAAGTAAATTGTCATTGGCATGGCAGTCGACGTGATCGAGGACGGTGAAGATACACCGCCGATCCGGACGCTATTATCCCTCTCCCGCAAGAAGACGGCGAGCAGCAGTTCTTTTCTGATAAGGTTGTCGTTCTGATGCCAACGGGTAAGTCCACCATGACCATCACCGCCCTGTGTTCGCTGCTTATTGCTGCCGTAGCCATGCTGGCATCGCCGGCGACAGCAGCGTCCACCATTGATATCGCCGTCACGCGTAACCATATTTCAGAACAACCCTATTTTGACATCCGGGCCAGTGGGTTTGCCAATGCAACGCCCGAACGGGTCTGGCAAGTCCTGACCGATTACGAACGGCAGCCGGCCTACGTTCCAAACCTGCTTCGCGCACGCATCCTGTCGCGCAACGGGGCGGAAGTGCTGCTGGAACAGGACGGCCGAGGCGGATTTTTCGTGTTCCATCACACGATCCATCTGCAGGTACGGATCACTGAAAAACCACCCTCCTCCATCGAAGTCGCACTGGTCTCTGGCGACATGAAGCGGTACAGTGCGCGCTGGTCGATGACTCCGACCGAACAGGCCGGCATCAGTGGTACCCGCCTCGACTACACCGGGGCCATCGAGCCGGATTTTTTTGTTCCACCGCTGGTAGGAAATGCCATCGTCCAGACCGATATCCGCAAGATGCTCGAAGCAGTCATTGTCGAACTTGAAAAATAAGACGTCCGTAAAAGTCGCGGCAGCGCGCTGCCACCTCACCCCTCCAGGAATTTCGCATGCCCACAATGAACAAGCCCGCCAGAATCGCCCTGATCGGCGTGGCTATCTTCGCTGCCGTGATCGCCCTATTGCTCACGGTCCTGCTGACGTGGAACTGGGACCGCAGCCGCCCGTGGCTCAATGACAAGGTCTCGCAGGCGATCGGACGCGACTTCGCGATCCGCGGCCATCTCGACGTCAGCTGGCATCGTCCGCCCGGTGAAACCGGCTGGCGCAGCTACCTGCCTTGGCCGCGCTTCACCGCCAGTGATGTGGTGATCGCCAATCCCGACTGGGCGCGCCAGCCCAATTTTGCCGCACTCGACCGGATCGATTTCGACATCGCCTTGCTGCCCTTGTTGCGCCAGCAAATTGCCATCCCGTCGATCGCGCTGGTCAATCCCGCCATCGATCTGGAACGACGCGGCGATGGCAGCGTGAACTGGACCTTCACGCCACAGTCGGACACGCCATCGGCCTGGAAACTGACGCTCGACCAGATCCACTTCGCTACCGGTACCGTGGCCCTCACCGATCAACTCAAGAAAATCGACGCCGTCGCCACCATCCGGCCAGCCGGCGATGCGGTCGAGGTCGGTGCCTTGCTCGACAAGGACGCACCGGCAGTAGCGGCACCGACTTACGGCTTCGCCTTCGATGTCAGCGGCACCTACAACAAGGCTGCCGTCAAAGGCAGCGGCAAGTTTGGCGGCGTGCTGTCGCTGACCGATGCCAGCCGGCCGTTTCCGTTGCAGACCGACCTGCGTGTTGGCGACAACCATATCGTCCTCGATGGCACCATCACCGATCCGGGCAACCTGGCTGCACTCGACCTGCAATTGCAGCTGGCCTCAGGCAGCATGGCGCACCTGTACCCGCTGACCGGCGTGACCTTGCCGGACACCCCGCCATTTTCGACCAGCGGTCATTTGACCGGACGTCTGCGCAAGTCCGACAGCGTGTTCCGCTATGAAAAATTCAGCGGCAAGGTCGGTGGTTCGGACCTGGCCGGCACCCTCACCTACAGCACCGCCGGACCGCGTCCGAAACTGGTCGGCGAGCTGCGCTCGGAACGCTTGCTGTTCGTCGACCTGGCACCGCTGGTAGGTGCCAGCAAGACCGATGCGCCCTCGGCCGATACCAAGCTGGCAACCGGCCGGGCGATTCCGGTCACGCCATTTCGGACCGACCGCTGGAAAGCGATGGATGCCGATGTCAAGTTTGTCGGCAAGCAGATCATTCGCGATGCGGCCTTGCCGGTCAATGATGTGTCGGCGCACGTGATCATGAATGACGGCGTGCTCACGCTGGATCCGCTGGCCTTTGGCGTCGCCGGCGGCACGCTCAAGGGCACGATCGCCCTTGACGGCAGCGCCGATCTGTTACGCGGCAAGTTCGCGATTTCAGCGCGCGGCCTGCGACTCAAACAGCTGTTCCCGAGCTTTGAACCGATGAAGACCAGCTTCGGTCAGGTCAATGGCGATGCGTCGCTGGCGGCGGCCGGCAACACGCCTGCCGCGCTGGCGGCGACTCTCGACGGCGAGGTGCGCGTCCTGCTCAACGATGGCGTCATGAGTGGCACCTTGCTGGAACAAGCCGGCCTGAACGTCGGCAATATCGTGCTCGGGAAACTGTTTGGCGACACGCCGGTGAAGATCAATTGCGCTGCCGCCGAATTCATCGTCAGGAAGGGCGTGCTCGATTCACGGGTGTTTGCGCTCGACACCGTTGACGCGCTGATCAATGTCGACGGCACCGTCAACCTCGGCACCGAGCAACTGAACCTGAACGTGTACCCGCAGACCAAGGGCTTCCGGGTATTTTCATTGCGCTCGCCGCTGTACGTGAAAGGCACGTTCAAGAATCCGCAGGTCGGCGTCGCGATGGGTGCGCTGGCAGCACGCGGCGCAGCAGTCGTCGGGCTAGGCCTGCTCAATCCGTTTGCGGCCCTGTTGGCCGTGGTCGCCCCCAGCAACGACGCCAAGTCACCCTGCCCATCGATCATCGCAGACGCGAACAAGGGTCTGAAAAAAACTCGCTGATTACTCGAAATGCCCGCGCAAGCGGAAGGCTTCGGTTGCCGCCACCAGCGCGCTGGCAGTTCCCGGTTCCAGCGCAGCATGGCCGGCATCGGCAATCATCCGCAGTTGTGCTTGCGGCCACGCCGCATGCAGGCGATGCGCTGACACCGGCGGACACACCACGTCATAGCGCCCCTGCACGATCACTGCCGGCAAGTGCCGGATTGCATCGATGCCGTCGAGCAGCTGGTTCGGTGCCAGGAAACACGCATTGAGCATGTAGTGCGCTTCGAGCCGGCCGATGCCAAGGCTGACCGTATCCGAATCAGGCGGCTCATCTTGCGGCAGCAGGAACACGCAACTGCTTTCGTAGCGATTCCAGCTGCGCGCGGCCGGCAGGTAGGTTTCCGGATCGTCGCTGAACAGGCGCTTTCCGTAGGCGTGGATCAGGTCGTCGCGTTCGTCGGCCGGAATGAATTCGGCGAAGCGCTGGTGCGCCTCCGGATAGAACCCTTTGATGCCATCAATGAACCAGTCGATCTCGGTTTGCGAACCCAGGAATATGCCGCGCAAAATAAAACCGAGGCAGGCTTGCGGATGCGCCTGGCCATAGGCCAGTGCCAGTGTCGAACCCCATGAACCGCCGAATACCAGCCATTGTGCGATGCCCAGCATTGCGCGTAATTGTTCGATATCCGCCACCAGCAACGGTGTCGTGTTGTCGCGGTATTCGCCCAGCGGCGTCGACTGACCGGCACCGCGCTGGTCAAACAGAACGATGCGATAAAACGCCGGGTCAAAAAATTGCCGGTGCTGCGGCGACACGCCACCACCCGGCCCACCGTGCAGGAACAGCACCGGCACGCCTGCCGGATTGCCGCATTCTTCCCAGTACAACTCATGGCGCGCGTCAACGGCGAGGCGGCCACTGCGAAATGGAACTAGTGGTGGAAACAGCTGAGTGACTGAAAAAGGAAGGGTCATGGCAATGTGTCAGAAAAAAAGGACGGTGAGAAGACGATCTGGTTTTGCGGTAATAATAGCCCCGAAATTAGAAATCCCCACTCATGATCGACCAGACAAAAAGCGAGTCCCCAAATGAAAACCAAAGCAGCAGTAGCCTGGCAAGCCGGCCGTCCCCTGACCATCGAAGACGTTGAATTAGGCGGCCCTCGTGCCGGTGAAGTCCTGGTCGAACTCAAGGCCACCGGCATTTGTCATACCGATTACTACACCCTCTCGGGTGCCGATCCGGAAGGCCTTTTCCCGGCCATCCTCGGCCATGAAGGCGCTGGTATCGTGGTTGATGTCGGCCCGGATGTGAAGTCGATCCGCAAGGATGATCACGTCATTCCGCTGTACACGCCGGAATGCCGCCAGTGCAAATTCTGCCTCTCGCAAAAAACCAATCTGTGCCAGTCGATTCGCTCGACCCAGGGCCAGGGCCTGATGCCGGATGCAACCAGCCGCTTCTCGCTCGACGGCAAGCCACTGTTCCATTACATGGGCACCTCGACCTTCTCGAACTACATCGTGGTACCGGAAATCGCCCTGGCCAAGATCCGCGAAGACGCGCCGTTCGACAAGGTCTGTTACATCGGTTGCGGCGTCACCACCGGCGTGGGCGCAGTGATCTTTACCGCCAAGGTTGAATTTGGTGCCACCGTAGTTGTATTCGGACTCGGCGGTATTGGCCTTAACGTGGTTCAAGCCGCCAAGATGGTCGGCGCTAGCAAGATCATCGGCGTCGACCTGAACCCGGAGCGTGAAGCTATGGCCCGCAAGTTCGGCATCACCGACTTCATCAACCCGAAAGATGTTGAAAACGTGGTTGACCGTATTGTCGAACTGACCGACGGCGGTGCCGATTATTCGTTTGAATGCATTGGTAACACCAAGGTCATGCGTCAGGCACTGGAATGCACCCACAAGGGCTGGGGTCAGGCCATCGTCATCGGCGTGGCCGACGCTGGTGCCGAGATCAGCACACGTCCGTTCCAGCTGGTCACCGGCCGCGAATGGAAGGGTTCGGCTTTCGGCGGCGCACGCGGCCGCACCGATGTCCCGAAAATCGTCGACATGTACATGGACGGCAAGCTCAACATCGATGACCTGATCACGCACCGGTTGCCGCTGGACCGTATCAACGAAGGTTTCGACCTGATGAAGGCCGGCGAATCAATCCGCTCCGTGGTGCTGTACTGATGGAACGTCTTGGCGAACACGCCTGCTTCGGCGGCGTGCAGGGTTTCTACCGGCACGCCTCGACGACGATTGGTTTGCCGATGAAGTTCTCGGTGTACCAGCCGCCGCAAGCCAAGGAGGGGCCGGTGCCGGTGCTGTTTTTCCTGGCCGGCCTGACCTGTACCGAAGAGACTTTCATGATGAAAGCTGGTGCGCAGCGTTACGCTGCCGAGCACGGCATGATCCTGGTTGCACCGGACACCAGCCCCCGCGATACCGGCATCGCCGGTGTGGCTGACAGCTGGGACTTTGGCGATGGTGCCGGGTTTTATCTGGATGCCACCGAAGCACCGTGGGCCAGCCATTTCCGGATGGAGTCGTATCTGGTCGACGAACTGCTGCCCTTGATCGTGCGGGAGTTTCCGGTCCGTGCCGATGCCGTCGGCATCTTCGGTCATTCGATGGGCGGGCATGGCGCGCTGACGCTGGCGTTACGTCATCCGGACGTGTTTCGCTCGGTGTCAGCATTTGCTCCGATTACGGCACCGTCGCAATGTCCGTGGGGTGAAAAAGCCTTTGGGCAGTATCTGGGAGCCGACCAGGCCACCTGGGATGCGCATGATGCCAGCACCTTGATGGCCAAAAGCCTGGAAACGCCGTTCCCGAACGGTATCCTGATCGACCAGGGCCTGGCCGACAAATTCCTCGATGCGCAGCAGTTGCTGCCGGAAGTCTTCGAGGCAGCGTGTCGTCATGCAGGGCAACCATTGATCCTGCGCCGGCATGCCGGTTATGACCATGGTTATTACTTCATCGCCAGTTTCATTGCCGACCATCTGGCTTTTCATCACCGCAATCTGTCTTCCTGAAGTCTTTTTGCTGACAAGCTAGGCAAAAGAAATAATCTGTTGTAGACTTCGGGCCCTTCAGGTGTGAAGACAAACACCGGTTATGAAGAAAGCAGTATCGTCAGGCAACTACAGCCGGGTGCTTAGCTCAGTTGGTAGAGCGGCGCCCTTACAAGGCGTAGGTCGGGGGTTCGAGCCCCTCAGCACCCACCAGGTAGTTTCCTGATGTTGCAAGTCCAGTTTTGGAGTGGTAGTTCAGTTGGTTAGAATACCGGCCTGTCACGCCGGGGGTCGCGGGTTCGAGTCCCGTCCACTCCGCCAATATAAAAAAGCCTGCGCAAGCAGGCTTTTTTTATGCCTCATCACTATTGCCCGCTTGCGGGCACATTCTCCGGAGTGGAGTGAGCCGCCTGCGCGGCTCACGGCGGGAGGAGAAGGCACTCGCTTGCAAGCGAGTAAGCGGCCTGCCGCAGGTAGGCGAGTCCCGTCCACTCCGCCAATATAAAAAAGCCTGCGCAAGCAGGCTTTTTTTATGCCTCATCACTATTGCCCGCTTGCCACCTTGGTAGGGTGGGCACGGGGGGTATTGTGCCAACGCGGATACAACGCAGCGTCGTCTGATTTAACCGCTATTTTTGGATCGCGCGCGTTGGCACAAGACCCCGTGCCCACCCTACGGTAATGAATCGCCGCCACAAAAGGGTTCACGCATCCCCCCCGCCTCCAACCCGAACAAAGACAACTGCGTTCCCAGCTCTTCCTCTTCACCCAAGCGCACACCCGCACCCAGCAACCGCACAGCCTGCTCACGCCGTCGAAACCCGGTCTCCAGCAGGGAGAGCAGCATGCCACGATCAATCGTCGTGGCGACGCATTCGACCGTGGTCTGGCTGAAGTCGGCAAAACGGATCTTGATGGTCAACTTGTGGATATGGCGTTCGGCCTGCGCGCGCTGAACCCGCACGATCAGCATGTCGATCAGCGGCTCGAGTTCGGCAGCGCAAGCGGCCAGGTCTGGCAGATCGGTGACATAGGTTTCCTCGACGCTGACTGATTTGCGCTCGGAGCTAGGATTGACTTCACGCTCATCGATACCCCGGCACAGACTGTAAAGCCGCTCGCCAAATTTGCCGAACTGTTGCAGCAGTTCGGCGCGCGGCCAGCTGCGCAAGTCAGCGCAGACATGCACACCAAGCGCATTGAGCCGGGCAGCGGTGACCTTGCCGACACCGTGCAATTTCTTGACCGGCAAGGCGGCAACGAAGGCGTCGATCTCGTGCGGTCGCACCACGAACTGGCCATCAGGCTTGTTCCAGTCGCTGGCGATCTTGGCGATAAATTTGTTCGGCGCGATGCCGGCCGATGCCGTGATGCCAACCGTGGCCTCAATGCGGGCGCGGATCTCTTGTGCGATCAGCGTGGCACTGCCGCCGTGCTGGCGGGCGTCGGTGACATCGAGGTAGGCTTCGTCCAGCGAGAGCGGTTCGACCAGCTCCGTGTAATCGCGATAGATCGCCAGAATCTGCGCCGAGGCGATGCGGTATTTTTCCATCGCCGGACGCAACACGACGAGACCGGGGCAACGCTGGATCGCCTGCGCGGTCGCCATCGCCGAATGCACGCCGAAGCGACGTGCTTCGTAATTGCAGGTCGCCACCACGCCGCGCTGGTCGGCACGACCGCCGACAGCCACCGGCAGCAAACGCAACGACGGGTCATCGCGCATTTCGACGGCGGCATAAAAGCAATCACAGTCGCAGTGGATGATCTTGCGTTGGCGAGGTAGGTTCAACTGAATTTGCTGGCTAGCATCGGGGCCTCATTTTAACGGTCCGCCCATAAAAAAACCGCCGCCCGTATCGAAGGGGCGGCGGCTTGATGCGCAGCTCAATTTATAGCACGACGTCAGTTGCCGATATTCTCTTTGACGCCGGCTTTCGCATCGGCCGCGATGCTGGCCTTGCGTTCACGGGAAGAGTCACGTTTCTCTGCTTTCAGATCGGACTTGGCTTGTGCCCTGTCGCTCTTGTATTGCTCTTTGGCCAGGTCTTTTTTCATCTTGTAGTCGCTCTTGGCAGCGGCATCTTCTACACGCTTCTGGACATACGGATCGGCTGGCGGAGCAACCGAGACGGTACCGCTGGCACCCACGCCGACCGCCGGTGTGGCTGGACTCATTGGCGTGACTGCCACCGGGGCAGAGATGCCGCCGTTGGAGTTCACACCCGCACCGACAGCCGGCACGGAAAGCGTTTGTGCACCGGCGAAAGTGGCGAACACGAGAGCGGCTGAGCCGAGCAAAACCTGAGGTAATTTCATCATGATTGAATCCTTGGTCGAAGCGTTGAGACTGGACGGTAGTCGGTCCGGAGGAGTAACCCGGTGAGGTGCATCTCACCCTGTTGCGGTCACGACTTGTTGATGACTTCACCATAGCAGACGCTCTTCGCCATGCTGCTCTTGTGATTTTTTATTACATCTTTCCAGACTGCCTGCAGACCGGAAAACCGTTCAAGACGTGCGCGGTTTTTGCAGCAATGCCTTCAGGTTCGCCAGTCGGTCCTTGGGCGAAATGATGTCGGCTTCGGTTGGGACGGCGTCGCCTTCGTCGAGTTTCATTTCCGGGATGAAGCGCGACATTTCGCAATTGATGCTTTCGCGCGCGCGCTTGCGGCGCTTGCACCAGCTCACATGCAAGGTCCGCTGCGCCCGCGTAATGCCAACGTACATCAAGCGGCGCTCTTCCTGGATACGCGCGCCCAGCGTCTCGAACGGCGCATCGGGATCGCCCTTGTGCGGCAGGATGCCCTCCTCGACACCGATCAGAAATACGTGCGGAAACTCCAGCCCCTTGGAGGCGTGCAATGTCGACATCCGCACTGCGTCCTGCTCTTCGTCTTTTCCTTCGAGCATCGTCATCAACGCGACCATCTGGGTCAGTTCGAGCAGACTTTTTTCGGGGGCTTCGCCGTCCTTGCCGCCGGTGCATTTTTCTTTGAGCCAGCCAGTGAAGTCGACCACGTTTTCCCATTTGCTCTGGGCCTGGCGATCGTCAAAATTGTCGTACAGGTAGTACTCGTAATTGATGGCTTTCATCATGTCATCAAGGATCTCGGCGGCATCCTCGCCACTGCCGTCCGCGCGCTCTTCGAGCTGCCGGATGAAGTTGCCGAATTCACGCAATGGCTTGAGCTGGCGATCCGGCAGCTTCGCATCGAGTCCGCCCTTGAAGACCGCCTCGAACAGCGAGCATTGCCATTGGCCAGCGAACGTGCCGAGGATTTCGAGCGTCGACTGACCGACGCCGCGCTTGGGTGTGGTCACTGCACGGATGAAGGCTGGATCATCGGAGCCGTTGGCGATGAGCCTCAGGTAGCTGATGATGTCCTTGATTTCGGCGCGATCGAAATAGCTCTGACCGCCTGACATCGTGTACGGAATGCGTTCGCGTCGCAGGGCTTTTTCAAGGACTCTGGCCTGATGATTACCGCGATACAGGATCGCGTAATCCGAGAAATTGGCGCGCCGTTCGAAGCGGTGCGCCGACAGCATGATGGCGACCTGATCGGCTTCGATTTCATCGTCTTCCATTGCCATGACCTTGACCGGATCGCCGAGGCCGTGCTCGGACCAGAGCGATTTCTCGAACAGTTTCGGATTGTTCGAAATGACGTTATTGGCGGCGCTGAGGATGCGCGTGCTGGAGCGGTAATTCTGTTCGAGCTTGATGACTTTCAGGTCCGGAAAATCAACCTGCAGCGTCTTCAGGTTTTCGATGGTCGCGCCACGCCATGCGTAGATGGCCTGATCGTCGTCGCCCACGGCCGTGAAAAGCGGCTTCTTGCCCACGCCGGTGACCATCAGCTTGACCAGTTCGTACTGGCAGGTATTGGTGTCCTGGTACTCGTCGACCAGCAGATAGCGCAAGCGGCGCTGCCACTTGTCGCGCACCGCTTCGTTGCTGCGAAACAGCTCGACCGGCAGCCGGATCAGGTCATCAAAATCGACCGCCTGATAGGCCGACAGCGTTGCCACATAGCTGCGATAGATGCGTGCGGCCTCGGCTTCTTCTTCGTCGACGGCTTGCTTGACCGCTGTGTCGGGATCGATCAAGCCGTTCTTCCACAGCGACATCGCACCCTGGATGCGACGGATCAATTGCTTGTCCGTCGTGATC
>CANFED010000102.1 GCA_947445995.1 Oxalobacteraceae bacterium
CAGTTAATGTTTATCTCTACGCAAGCTCATCGCCGCCAGAGAGCCCTACTTCAATCAGGGATACTTTGCACAGCGCCATCAAAGCACCATCCCCGCCGGAAAAATCCGCTCGCTTTCTGTCGCCACCAGATTGGCATCGAGCCCCCGCACCAGTACCAGTTCGAGATGCGCTTTTTGTTTGAACATTTCGCGTTTGATGACGCTGGCTTCAAGGTCGATCCGTCCCTGTCGGGCGATTTCGCGGGGGGTGAATTCTTTCAGCAGCAGGATTTTCAGTTCGGCGATTTGCGCGTCGGTAAAGCCGGCGTGGTTGCCGCGCAACTGCTGACTGGTCTCTGCCAACCGGGCCAGCGTTGCATCGAGGTCCGCGACATCGCGCACGACGTCGTCACGGATGCCTTGCCGGATCTCCCGATACGCCCGCAACAACAGATTGCGGCCGTTACCGGTGGTCGTCACCATGATGGGTAATTGGCCGCTGTACGCAGAATCAGCGCACTGCGCCAGATGCTGGTCAAGAAGAACATCGGCATGCTGGATTGCGTCGCTACGCATGATCCGGCCCGAAAATTTCAGTCCGACTTGGGTCAGTGGAATCCGACGCTGCGCATCGGTCTGCCTGTCGCGCACAGTCAGTTGCACGCGGAGCTGATCGCGATCTTCCTGCGCATCGGATTGGTCGATGCTGTCGATCTCATAGCGATGATCGAGACGTATTTTTCCCGCGCGGTACTCCGGACTGTCGAGCAAAGTCTTGATGATGGGGGTGGATGAACTTTTCTCGGGACTGTGATGGGCGAGTCGTGAAACGAATTCGTAGAGACCGGTACCCGACTCGATGGCCCTGGCTAACAAGTTCTTCGTCGCGGCGAACTCTGTCGGGGCTCGTGCCAGATTACCCGTCAACTTCTCCGGCGATACATCAAGTTCCCGTGCGGCCCTTTCCGGTTCAGGCACGGTGCCATACAACAGATCAAACTCTTCGTTGACTTCGGCCGCCAGTTGGCGCATTTCATCACCGAGTTCTGTCATCGAAATCGCGCCTGTCAACGAAAAGTCGACTGCGTTCGGGATATCGATGACGCGCTGTATCGAACCGACGGCGCAAATTCTCGGAGTAATTTCACTGAGCCGGTTCTGCATCGCATCGAGCAGGTTATCCCGCAGCGGCTGTTCCTCGGTCTGCTTGATGTAAGTCCAGAGCAAGCTCAAGGCGGTCGCCGGGCTCGTCCTGAAATCAACCAGCTGCTGCGTCCGGCTCATGACCACATCCAGTCCAACCAGGGCAGCGTCAGCAGCGCCGGTTGCTTGAAAATGGGCGGCGATGTCCGTGCGGGTCTGGGCGTACGACAACGGCGTAGTCACTTGCTGCCTGAGGCGCTCAAGGACGCGCGTGCCAGCGGCAAGGACAACCGGAACATGTACATTCTGGCTATTGGATGAGCGCATCTGATGACCCACATTCGCCGCCACCTCGTCGACGATTGTTTGCACCGGCAGATTCCTCTTGTTTGCCCATTCGGTAATACGTTCGCGCTTGAGGTGACTGCCGAAGAGTTCGAATCGGTCGGTGTCGTCGGGCAGGTCATGAACCAGGCGATGGCTGATCACGGGAATGAGGTCACGGTGATGTTCGAGGGCTGTTTCCAGAGCCATCAGCAGACAGTCTTTCCGGGTCAGCTGGCGGTTGCCGAATGCAATGCGCTGGACGTCGGTCTCCATCCGGGAACGCAGATGGGATGCACCTTCCAGCAGCAACTGAATGCGGCGCTGCGGTTCTCTGAGGGCGATCGGATCAGTCGCCTGTTCGGTAGTCTTGCTGTGAAGAAGTGTGTCCAGTTCGCTGGATAAATACAGGCAAGGCGACGGGCGATTGTCCGCGTGTTGTTCCGTCATGACGGCCCTGTCCTGTTCCGTGACGCAGGCGTTCTGCGCATGCACCAGGGTGGTCGGTTCCAGCCCGTCCAGATCGGCAGGGATCAGGCGTACCGGATTGCCTTCCAGATTCAGTTCCAGCAAGGCGGTCATTCCGGAAAAGCGCTGGTCGGCAATGGCAATCCGGTTGTCACAAAGCCGCAGTTCGCGGAGCGCGGCCAGCCGATAAAGGTCACGTGGCAATTCTTCGAGAAGGTTGCCTTCCAGGTTCAGACGTTGCAGACGTTGAAGTTGCGTGAGGCTTTCGGGCAGGGACAACAAGGCATTATTGTGTGCGTCGAGATCGGTCAGATTGGCGAGCTGGCCAATGCTCACAGGCAGGCTTGCCAGCGCGTTGTCACCGACGTCGAGTTGCTCGATAAAGCGCAGCTGTCCGAAACAGTCAGGCAGGCTATTGAGGTTTAGTCCCGACCAGTTCAGCGTGCGGCCGCCGCCGAACATCATCTGATTAAAACGCTGCATCGCTTCTTCGGTGTCACCACCCGCCTGTTCGCGCCAGGCTTGCAGCACCAGTCTTGTTTGCTGAGGTAGCTGGTGCGCAATGTGTTGGCGGCTGGCAGGGATGGTACTGTCCGGCCGGCGAGTGGCGGTGGCTGGCGGTAGAGCCCGCCTTGGTGCTGCCGGAAGGATGCTTACTGGACGACCACGCTCGTCGAAAAACTGTATCCGTGGTCCTGCATAGTGCGAGGCGCTCATGCTCGCAGCAAGTCGATGACGGGCCGCATCAGGCAGATTATCGGAAGTAAGCAGGACATCACAATCTCGTGGCAGAGCCAGAATATGTTCTGGCAAACTGGAGAGCGGGCGACCGCGCATATCCAATGAAACCAGTGCGGGATTGACGGACAGGTCAGGCACCGCGAGCTTTTCATCCCTCGAACGGTAAGACGAAAAAAACCCAATGCTCAGATCCACGTCGGTCAGTACAGAACAGCTGGCAAAGTCCGGCAAAGTGGTGAGGAACAGGCAATTGGCCATCTTGAATGTTTTCAATGCTGAACATCCGTTGATATTCGGCGCAGTGTCGAGGCGGTTGCAAGATTCGATATTGATCGTGGTCAAGGCAGGACACCCGGAAAAGTCCGGCGCAGTGGAGAGGAAGAGAAAACCCTCCATGCGCACTTTCTGTAACGCGGGGTACCTGGAGAAATCCGGCGTCGTGCTGAGTTTCGCAAGTTCATGCACAGGCCTCACATCTCCGGTGCGTGCACCGCCATCCATATTCAATTCGGTCAGCGTTGTTGGTAAGGGTGGCAAACTGGTGATGTTGATCGAGTCCTCGGTATTACAAGAAAAAATCGTTGATCCGCTGGCCAGCATCGTCTTGACCCGATCGGCAACTTTCCGATAGCCATAGCGCTCCGCACGCGGTGCCTGCCTTACCCACTGTTCCAATTCCAGCTCGACGGCGTGTTTTTCACGCCATTTGATCGGCAGGATGTTTTTTATTTTTTCTGGTACGGTCAAATTCCGCGGAGTACCGTCTGCATCGTAGGGTGCGCTATTCGGTCGGTGGCCGACAAAATGAAGTTTTCCAATGGACAGTTTCATGACGCATGTTTCTTTCAAAGGATGTGACCGACGATTTTTGCTGCTGCGACATTGCCTGCGGAAGTAACGGCGCAACTGCTGCATATGTGATGTGAATCGGTCGGCAGTTCCATGACGTGCTGCATAAAATTACAGACGTCTCGCGTGAGTTCCGATATGGCTGTCGAACACAAGTCTTTGGGAGGGGGCTGACGCATTGGCAAACCCGGTGGGATGGTCGCCGGCATTCCAGAGAATTCGGTCGCGCGATTTGCAAGTGCGGTTGAAAAATAAGGAACGCTCCAGAGCGGCGGATCCAGGAGGCTGTCGGACTTAGGGAATCGAAGCGAAAAAATAGCTGGGCGAGGACAGATTTTGCTGATTTCGCAGTGCCAATGGCGAGCTATTGGCCAAGAAAGCGGTGAAATATGGACCGTCCAACTATTTTCGCAGCCGATTCTCGCTAAACCCGACAGCCTCCTAGGCGGCAGCCTGACCAGTCACGTCCGGATGAAGTGCCTGGTGAGGTCCTTCAACGGACATAAAAAAACGGTAGGTGTTCCTGCCGGCGTCCTTTGCCTGATACATAGAGAGATCGGCGTGCTTGAGCAAGGTGCCGGCGTTGGTCCCGTCCTCGGGGTACACGGCGATACCGACGGACGCGCCGACACGGGCCATCTTGCCTTGAAACGTCATCGGTTCATTGATGACGGCAATGATGCGGTTGGCGATGCGTTCGATCTCGATCCGGTTTACCGGACTATCGAGCAGGATGACGAATTCATCGCCGCCCAGGCGCGCCACGGTATCCGATTCCCGCAGCAGGCCGTGCAATTTGCGTGCTACGGTCATGAGCAGTGCGTCACCGGCTGCGTGTCCAAGCTCATCGTTGACCACCTTGAAATGATCGAGATCCAGGAACAGGACCGCCAGCCCGCTTGCCGCATCCCCGGCAGAAACGATGTGCTGTTCGACACGCTCCATCAGCAAGCGCCGGTTTGGCAGATTGGTCAATGCATCATGAAAGGCCAGATGCCGGATGCTTTCATTTTTTTTCCACGTTGCGGTGATGTCCTGAAACACCGCCACATAACGATCTTTGTCAGCGTACGTGCCGGCAATCTTCGTGATGGTTTGCCGCTCCAGAAAAAGTTCTCCGGATTTTTTCCGATTCCATGTTTCACCCTGCCACAAACCGGTATCCCTGACCTGGGTCCACAGGGCGGCATGAAATTCCGGTGAATGATGGGCTGAGTGCAGCAAGCTTGGCGTTTGTCCGAGCGCTTCCTGCGCGCTGTAACCGGTGATCTCGGTAAAGGCCGGATTGACCGACAAGATGACTCCCTTGCAATCGGTGACCATGATGGCTTCCGAGATGCAGGCAAAGACTTTGTCGGCCAGTCTGAGTTCGCTTTCTGCCAATTTGATGGCCTGGATGTCGACCACCGCAATAATGAAGCCGAGCACACGACCGTTCTCGTCAATGTCAGGAATGTAGTGGACCAGGCCATGACCGATACTGCCATCGGGTCTGGTCAGGAAGCGTTCGAATTGCTGACTTTCTCCTGCGAGGGTCGCGCGGAACTGCGCCTCGTTGAGAGCGAACCGGGTTGCCCCCATCAATGACAGCAAGGTATTGCCAAGAATGGATTCCACCGATTGTCCATACCACGCCCGATAAGCCTTGTTGGCAAACTGACAGCGCAGCTCGCAGTCGAAGTAGGCGACAAGACCCGGCATCGCATCAGTGATGGTGCGGATAAACCGCTCGCTGCTGGCGAACTGCTCGGACTGCAGCCGCTCGGCCTCCCTGGCTGCGAATACACCGAGAAACTCGCGTTGACGCCGACCATGAAACAGGATGGCCACGATCCCGAGAAGCGTCAGCACACCGAGCGATCCGAATTTGAAAAGCGTTTTCGGATCACTCTCCTGACGAATCGTGCGAAAGCGTTCCTCTTCAAGAAAATTCTGTTCGATCAGCGCGCTCTGATTGGCGGTAATAACATCGCCATCGGCGTTCACGATAATCAAGGTGCGGGTGCCGATCAGAACATTGACCAGTGCATGCAAGCGACTATTGATCAGCAGGCTGCCCTTGGGTTGTGCCAACAGCCAAGGCAAGTCGTGGCTAATCGTGTCGATGGCTGCATCGACCGACATCAGACTGCGGGTCAGGTTGTCATCACCGACTGTCGCCTGAGTCGTCAGTTGCTTGCGTTCCTCGGCATCGATGTAGGCATGTTCCTGAAACATTTCGGCACCGATCAGGCATACCAGTACAAGTACAACAAAAACAAAGACCCGCCACAGTAAACGGCGATTCAATGCATGCAAGCCGGCCTGTTTGTCTTTGAGGTTTTGCATTTTCATCGCTGCTTCAGCAGAATCTGAAAAAAGTGTTGACGGTCATGCGGGTCACGCCACGTCTTGCACACAGGGTCAACAGCACGTGATCGCGCCGATAAAATTCTTCGCAACGCACGGCGTAGCGATTGATAACAGCAGATGACAGCGGACGACACACGAAGAGTCATAACGTAGAATCTTTTTGAAAATTGAACTACTTATCGGTCACTTTTTACAAGTGACTATTGTTCATGGTGATGGGAGATTAAGCTGATTTTAGTTTTCAGGGAAGCTTATTTTGTGCTCCCAGGTAACAAATTGGTCGGCTTGATGGACGAACAGGTGGCTACCGGTTTTCATCGCAATCTCGGAGACCGTGACAAGACAGGGATGGCGGTGAATTGCCAGGTGCCGGAATCGGTGTACGAACGATCTCATTTTCCGAACGACGCCACCGGCCTGTTTCGTGACGATCAAACGGTGGAATTTGCTTGCCACAAGGAGTGCATAAAGACACCGCAATGTATCGACCACAAGTGCAAATAAATGGCAGTCGTAAAGTCAGCCTACTTAGGGTAAGATAAAGTTTCCCGCGAGTAACTCTTGATGCGGTTGCTATTTAACCTTCATCACAGAGGCGCGGCCATGATTCGTTTCGCAGAATCGCTCAATGAAACGGGCTTTCGCATCAAGCAGGACGTCAGCTACATGGCATTGGATGTCAGCCCATGTGGCGTGCTCGTTTTATCGAATGCGACAGAAAACTATCGCGTGTTGTATGCCAATGCGGCCTTTCTGGGCATCACTGGTTACACCGAAGAAGAACTTGCCGGTCGCATCGACTGGTACGTCAATAGCGATGAAAGTGACGAACCGCAACGAAAAAAATTACGTACTGCCCTGGCTGCGGCCCAGCCAACAACGATAGAAATGCGCAGTTATCGCAAGGACGGTTCCTTGCACTGGTGCGAACTGGGAATCACGCCATTTCGTAATCATGAAGGCTACATCTCGCATTTCATCGGCATGCTGTCTGATATCACCACGCGCAAAAATGACGAACAAGTATTGCCGCAGCAGTCTCGTCATGAACGATTAACCGGGTTGACCGACCAGCTTGGATTACGCGACCACCTTGACAAAGCAATTTCAGCGACCGCCTTTGGCCCGTTGAAACTGTACGTGGCCGCGATCGATATTGACCAGCATCAGCGTGCCTCTGGCACGATGGACAGGCAGTCGCAAAATGTGCTGGTGCGAATTGCCGCCGAACGTATCGGGAATTGTTTGCAAAGCGATGACATGCTCAGTCATGACGGTAATGGCAGCTATGCCTTCATGATGCGCGCCGACTCCCGCAGCGATGCGGTCATTCGCTGTCAGGCAATCCAGCGTTCGCTGTCTCAAGCCATCCCACTGGACAATCAACATTTCCATCTGACCTGTGCCGTCGGGTTAGCGATTTTTCCGGACGATAGCCACGATGCGGGCACCTTGCTCAACTTCGCTAGCGTGGCGTTGTCGCATGCACGGGAAACCAGTCTCAGCACGACACTCTTTTACATCGATGCCATGTCGGTGCGCAGGCACGAACGCAATACCCTGGAGTCAGCGCTGCGCACCGCGATCTTGAACGAAGAACTGGAAGTGCATTATCAACCGCAGATCAATTTGCACACAGGGCAAGTCTGCGGCGTCGAAGCCCTGGCGCGCTGGAATCATCCTGTGCTGGGCCAGATTTCACCGGATCGCTTCATCCCGCTGGCTGAAAAAATTGGCCTGATCGACGATATCGGCTTGTGGGTGATCGAACAAGTTTGTAGTGATGTGGTGAATTGGAAGACACTCTCCCTGCCGGTCGTACCCGTCGCAGTGAATGTATCGGCAGTGCAGTTTCGGAATCCGCTGCTAGGCGATCGAATCATGATGTTGCTCAATTTATCGGGATTCGATCCATCGATGCTGACACTTGAAATCACCGAAGCAGTCCTGATGGACGATACCAGCACCGTACGTGCGACGCTCCAGCAATTGCACCACGCGGGCATTGGTCTTTCTCTGGATGACTTCGGTACTGGCTACTCGTCCATCAATTATCTCAAGCTGTTTCCCTTCAAAAAAGTCATCATCGATCGTTCCTTCATCAAGGAGCTGGTCGACAATTCGGATGATGCCGCCATCATCAAGGCGATCATTTCAATGGCGCATGCGCTTGGTCTCACGGTGTTGGCTGAAGGAGTGGAAACCGAAGAGCAATGTCGATTTTTGAGCCACAACATGTGCGATGAAATGCAGGGTTTCCTGTTTTCAAAGCCGGTGACGGCGAGCTCCCTCGTTGAGTTGTTATGCGCCGGAACCGCGTTACTGCCCTCCTTGCTGACGGCGAAAAAAGCCCGGCGTACCTTGCTGCTGGTCGATGACGAAGCCAATATCGTCTCGTCATTAAAACGCCTGCTGCGACGCGATGATCTGCATATCCTGACGGCCAATAGCGGCAGCGAAGGTCTGGCCCTGCTGGCACACCATCCGGTTGATGTGATCCTGTCCGACCAGCGCATGCCGGGCATGACGGGCGTCGAATTTCTGAGCACTGCAAAAACGCGTTTTCCGGAAACAGTCCGGATTGTGTTGTCCGGATATACCGAATTGCAATCGGTAACAGACGCCGTCAATGAAGGCGATATCTACAAGTTCCTGACCAAACCCTGGGACGATACCAAGTTGCGTGGGCATATTGACGAAGCCTTTCAGCGCAAGGAACTGGCGGATGAAAATCGTCGCCTCACGCGTGCGGTGTATGCCACCAATCTTGAGCTGGCAGCGGCAAACCGCCAGCTTAAACATCAGCAACATAACAACCATAACGGCGTACAACCCTAAACACCACCATGTCACCACCGCATAATTTTGCTTTTGACTACCGACTCAATTTCAATTCAATCACCGAGAACGATTTCGTCAGGGGTGTTGGCCATTTGAAGGATTCGCCGGTGCCCGCCTATGCGATCAACACCGAACACGTCATCACGCAATGGAATCGCGCGTGCGAAATCCTGACCGGAATGCCCGCATCGGCAATGCTCGGCACGAAAAACCAGTGGCAGCCTTTTTACGAGACGAAGCGACCTGTCCTGGCCGACCTGGTCGTCGATGGCGATCTGTGCGAGTCAATCCAGCACTATTACCCGAACAATGCACATTGCTCATTGCTGATGCCCTGTACTTACGTAGGCGAAGATTTTTTCCCGCGCATGGTGCATGGTGGCAAGTGGCTTCAGTTCTCTGCCGGGCCGGTGTACGACCGCCTGGGCAATGTGGTGGGTGCCATCGAGACGCTGCAAGATGTGAGCGTGCAAAAACACGCCGAGGAAGCGCTTTTAAAAGTCCATGCCGACCTTGAGCAATTGGTCATCCAGCGTACCGCCGAACTGATGCGCCGCAATGATGAGCTGACCCGCGCCAATGAACAGCTGATCACTCTGCAACAACAACTGGTGCAATCGGAAAAGCTGGCCTCGATCGGCCAGCTTGCAGCGGGTGTGGCGCACGAAATCAATAATCCGATCGGCTATATTTTTTCCAATTTCGGTACGCTGGGTCAGTACCTGACGCAACTGATGGACATGCTTGATGCGTATGAAAAATCCGAGTCACTGATCAGCCAGGCAGCGGTCCGCCATGATCTGAGTGCGCTGCGCGAGCGCATCGATCTCAATTACCTGAAGGCCGATATTCCGGTGATGATGCGCGAATCTCTGGAAGGTATCTTCCGGGTACGCCAGATCGTACAGGACCTGAAAGATTTTTCACGTGTCGATAATGCGATGGAATGGCAGATCGCGGATCTGCATCCGGGCATCCATTCGACGCTCAATATTGTCAGCAATGAAGTGCGTTACAAAGCCGACGTGATTCTTGCCTTTGGCACGTTGCCGGATGTCGAATGCCTGCCGTCGCAAATCAATCAGGTGGTCATGAACCTCATCATCAATGCCGCCCAGTCGATGGGGACCGCCCGCGGCACCATCACGATCCGCACCGGCAGCACCTCCGAGACGGCCTGGATCGAGGTGGCCGACGATGGTTGCGGCATCAGTACGGAAGACACCTCGCGTATTTTTGATCCTTTTTTTACCACCAAGCCGATCGGCACCGGTACGGGTCTCGGTCTGTCGATGTCTTATGGCATCGTCAGCAAGCATCATGGCGAGATCAATGTCGACAGTACCGTCGGCGTCGGCACGACGTTCCGCATCACACTGCCGCTGCGACAACCCATTTAAGGAGAGTTCCACCATGCCCCTGATTCTGCTGGTTGATGACGAGCCCAACATTCTGTCAGCATTGTGCCGTCTGTTTCGCAATGAACATTTCAAGATACTGGTGGCACAAAGTGGTGCCGCAGGGCTAGAGATCATGGCGCAACATCCGGTCGATCTGGTGATCTCCGACATGCGCATGCCCGGCATGAGTGGCGCGAAATTTCTGGAAGAGGTGCGTCTCGGCTGGCCTGGCACAATGCGTCTGCTGCTGACCGGCCATGCCGATATTGCCTCCATCCTCGATGCCATCAACCGCGGTGAAATCTATCGCTACATCACGAAGCCGTGGGACGATAACGACATCCTTCTGACAGTGCGGCATGCCCTTGAACGCAAGTTGCTTCAACAAGATCGAACGCGACTGGAAGCGCTAACCCTGTCACAGAATGCCGAACTGGTGACACTCAATGACAGTCTCGAAAGCAAGGTGCGCGAGCGCACTGCCGAACTGGAACAGGCGCGCGACGGCTTGGTTGAACTCAATAGTCAGCTCAAAACCAATTTTCTGTTGTCGATCAAGGTGTTCTCCAATCTGATTGAAATGCGAGGCGGCAATCTGGCCGGTCATTCGCTGCGCGTCGCCGACCTCGCGCGCAAGCTGGCCGTGCAAATGGGCTGCGATGAAACCACCACAAAAGACATCTTCCTGGCGGCGATGATGCATGACATCGGCAAGATCGGACTGACCGATGACATGCTCAAATTGCCGCGTGCCGTGATGAGCCGCGAACAAAGCAGCGAGTACCGCAAATATCCGGTTCAGGGCGAGCAATTGCTGATGCCACTAGCCGAACTGCGCGGTGCCGCAAAACTGGTGCGCGCGCATCAGGAGTGCTTCGATGGCAGTGGCTATCCGGATCAGCTCAGCGGACAGGATATCCCGCTGGGTGCACGCATTCTGGGGCTGGTCAGCGACTACGACAACCTGCAAACCGGCCAGATTTTGCCGCGCAAGATATGGCCGGATGAGGCTAGAAAAATACTCTTGCAGGATCGCGGCAAGCAGTACGATCCGCAGCTTGTGACGGCCTTGTTCCGCATGCTCGACGGACTTGCAGGCAACACCACGCCCGAGCGCAAAACGTTTCAAATTCCGGCGGCGACAGTCCAGCCGGGCGTCACGCTGGCGCTGGATCTGGTCTTGCCGAACGGGTCACTGTTGCTGGCAGCAGGTCATTTCATCGATCGCAGCATGTGCCGGCAGATCATCGCGTTCGACAAGACGCTGGCACAGCCGCTACTGTTGAGTATCTACGTTGACATCTGACCGGGCAGCAACGCCACCAGCGTAGCCGTCAACTGTTCCAGTTGCGCCTCCGAATGCACATACCGTGGTCCCCGTGCGTTTCGCCCGATCGTAATCTCGCGCAGTAACGCCGCGTGAAGTTCGTCTTCAGTAGTAA
>CANFED010000103.1 GCA_947445995.1 Oxalobacteraceae bacterium
GGCCGCTTCGCCAACATCAATCGCCCAGTCTCCGGCCCGACCCGCGAAAAGGTGCTCGACATTGGCGTTCATCCGCTACAGCTGTATTCGATGGGGACGCCAAACGGCGTCAAGGTCACCGTGATGCTCGAAGAGTTGCTGGCAGCCGGACACAGCGGTGCCGAATACGACGCCTGGCTGATCCGGATTCAGGAAGGCGATCAGTTCGGCAGCGGTTTCGTCGACATCAATCCGAACTCGAAAATCCCGGCGCTGGTGGACCACAGCGGCGCGTCGCCAGTACGGATTTTTGAGTCCGGTGCGATTCTGGTGTATCTGGCGGAAAAATTCGGTGCCTTCCTGCCCACCGATAACGCCAAGCGTGCGGAATGCCTGTCATGGCTGTTCTGGCAGATGGGGAGCGGACCGTTTCTCGGCGGCGGCTTCGGTCACTTTTATGCGTACGCACCAACAAAAATCGAATACGCGATCGATCGCTATGCGATGGAAGTCAAGCGCCAGATGGATGTGCTGGACAAGCGTCTTGCCGACAACGAATACATTGCCGGCGACGAGTACACGATTGCCGACATGGCGATCTGGCCGTGGTACGGCGCGCTTGCAAAGGGATTGCTGTATGACGCCGGAGAATTCCTGCAAGTACAGGAATATACCAACGTGCAGCGCTGGACCAACCAGATCGCCGGGCGTGCTGCAGTCAAGCGCGGTCGCATGGTCAACCGGACAATGGGCGAGCCATCAAGCCAGTTGCATGAACGCCATGATGCCGGTGACTTTGCAACGAAAACCCAGGACAAGCTGGCGACTCCGACCTGATCAAGCAGGATCGTGTCGCCGTCGTGCGTGCACTGCGTGCTGACTTACAGGGTGATCACGATCTTGCCAATCTGCTGGTTCGATTCCATGTACCGGTGCGCTTCAACGATCTGCTCGAACGGGAAGGTCTTCGCGACGGTCGGCTTGAGCTTGCCATCCGTGAGTCCTTTCAGGATGAACTGGGTGGCACGTGCGAACCGTTCCGGGTTGGTGCTGATTTCAAATAGCGTGTAGCCACGTATCGTCAAATGCTTGCCAAGCACCGTGAACAACGGGAACGGTGTTGCCTCGCTACTCAGTGCGCCGTACTGGAAAATGATGCCGCTTTGCGCGGTCGCTTCCGCCAGTTTGGCCAGCGTCGGACCGGACACCGGGTCGAATACCACGCGAGCGCCCTTGTTGTCGGTAATCTTGTTGACCTGTTCTACCAGGTCTTCTTCCTCGGTGGCGATGACATGGCTGGCACCGGCCTTGAGCAGCGCATCACGCTTGCCGCTGTAACGCGTCAGCGCAATCGGAATGGCACCGATCATGTTGGCAATTTCAATTGCGGCGACGCCGACACTGCTCGATGCAGCCGGAATCAGCACGAACTCTCCCGGCTGGGTATGGGCAAACTCGACCAGTGCGCCATAAGCCGTCATGTATTGCATCCAGACCGAGGCAGCCTCCACCCACGAGAGCGAAGCGGGATGCTTGACGGTGGCAGACGCGGGCACATTGACCAGTTCGCCATAGACGCCGTACTGGTTTTGCGAGAAAGCCGGTACCGTGCTGACGATGTCGCCGACCTTGAAGTCGCTCACGCCCTCACCCACCGCAGTGATGGTACCGGCCGCTTCATAGCCGAGGCGTGCCGGCAGTACCGGGGCTTCCAGGTATTGGCCGTTGCGGAACATGACTTCCGCGCGGTTCACGCCGATTGCGCGAACGCTGATTTGTAACTCGCCCGAAGCGGGTGCTGCCACCGGCTCCTCGATGATCTGCAAGACTTCCGGACCACCGGTTTTGAAAAATTTAACGATGCGTGCCATAGTTGAATTCCTTCCTCAATAAATTGCGTTTATTCGGAAATGCGTTCGGAGATGCATTCGGGTAGGCACGATGCCCCGTGCCTACGTTCAGGGAATATTAGTACCGCTCGAGCCAGTGCGCATACGATGCTGGCAAGGTCCATGATGGTCGTTCGACGCCCAGCTCCTTGGCAGCAAAATACGCCCAGTGCGGATTGGCCAGATGGGCCTTGCCGACCATGACCAGATCAAGCTGCTCCGACTTCACCGCTTGCTCGGCCAGCGCTGGTACGCCGAAGCCCCAGGCCGAGGAAACCGGTACGCCGGCTTCCCGACGCACGCGCTCACTGACTGGACCCATGAATGCCGGCCCCCACGGAATCGATGCAGTAGGAGTCGAAAAGCCCATGCTGACGCTAATCATGTCCATGCCCGCTGCCTTGAACTGTTTGACCAGGCCAATCGATTCCAGCAGTGTCTGCTCGTCGCGACCGTCGTACTCGATCACGCCGAAACGCACGGTCAGCGGCAGGTTTTCCGGCCACACTTCGCGCACGGCTTTCAAGGTCTCGAGCAGGAAACGGCTGCGGTTCTCGACGCTGCCGCCATAGATATCGTTACGCTGGTTCGAGTGCGCAGAAAAGAAACTCTGTGCCAGATAGCCGTGTGCAAAATGCAGCTCCAGCCATTCGAAGCCCACTTCACGCGCACGCACTGCTGCATCAACGAACTCCTGACGCACGCGGGCAATATCATCGAGCGTCATTTCACGCGGCTGCTTCGGCAGGTTGGCACCAAACGCAATCGCTGATGGCGCAATGGTCTGCCAGCCGCGCGCATCGCCCTCGGCAATATGGTCATCGCCTTCCCAGGGACGATTCGAGCTGGCCTTGCGACCAGCGTGGCCGATCTGGATACCGGGCACCGCGCCGGCCGACTTGATCCCTTGTACGATCGGCACAAACGCTTGTGCCAGTTCATCGTTCCAGATGCCGGTACAGCCGGGGGTAATCCGTCCCTCTGGTGCGACGCCGGTCGCCTCGACAATGACCAGCGCGGCACCGCCACGCGCCATGCTGGTGTAATGCGCCAGATGCCAGTCATTGACGAGGCCATCGACGGCCATGTACTGACACATTGGTGGCACCGCGATACGGTTGCGCAATGCGGCGTTTTTCAGTGTGAACGGTTGGAATAAGGCAGACATGAGTTCCTTTGTTTAAATGGATAGATTTAAGTTCGGTAGTTCGTAAATTGTCGAACAATGGAAGGAGTGTACAGCAAGGTGTATCCTTCTGCCTATGCGCCCACTTAAACACCCTGCTCCCAACGACCTTGCCCTCGAACGCGTGCTCTATGCATTAAGTGACTCGATCCGCCTGGATATCGTCCGGCACCTGGCCCGAGTGGAAGTGGCGACCTGTGGCGAACTCGATGGCGGACGACCGAAGTCCACTGTGTCACATCATTTCAAGGTCTTGCGCGAAGCCGGGCTGGTCATGACCGAAAACAATGGCACCAACCACATGAACCGGTTACGCAGTGCCGACATCGAAAGCCGGTTTCCCGGCTTGCTGGCGGCGATCCTGAAGCAGGATGCCTGAAATCAGGCCATGCCTATTCAAGCATGAGGCCAGGTGCATCGTTCGTTGTGGCCATTGGCCGGAAAAGATTGAATTCCTTGGCGATTGCCATTAGCAACATCACCTCCTGATACACCTCGATGTCAAAGCCGCGGCGGATTCCGTCACGATTGTCCAGCACAAGGCTTTCGAGATAAGCGACGATGTGCTCGCTCTCCCATAACTCGCAAATGCGGTCGATGACATGCGGGAAATCTTCCAGGCTCATCGTCGGGACGCTGCTAGGAATTTCCAACCATTCAGGTATGCGAGTATTGAAAACACGTATGGTTCGCTCACGCAGCGCTTCATAGCTGGCTTGGTTGTTGCTGTCGCGATAAAGGTCCAACAGGAATAGCCAGGGCATCGGTGATTCAGGCAAATCCAGTTTGCCATAGGGCTCCAGAATCTCGATTGCCCGAGCATAGTCATTAAGAGATAACCAGAATTCAGCTTCCTGCATCACATCAGAAATTTCTTCCACCTTCAGGTGTTCAACCCTGGCCGGATAAAACTGCAATGCGTCATGCGCCACCACCGCCGCTTTTGCCACCGAATCGGCAGTCCCCTGAGCTTCAGGCACTGCCTTCGCTGTTTGTTCCTTTACCGGCAAATTTTTATCTTGCAAGAATGAAGGCAGAGCGTTCGTCGCATTTGCCGCCTTCCTCCCTGCATCAAAAAGGCTGGAAGCTTTTGTTGCCGCCTGCTCGGCATGGGCAGTGGCGTCGACCGCGGCCGAAGCCGGTTCTGATTCAGTCCGCAAAACACTCAGATCCCATGCATCTTCGGGCGGTACTTTACGCAAGTTTCTCAGTCGCCATCCCAGCCAGCCCACAGCACCGAGACTGCCCAAGAGCAACACAGCAAGGCCAGCAACCCAACCGAGCGACAAGGAATTTTGCTGCAACTCATCCAGTGCAGCCATGTCAGTCGCATGTTGTAACTTGCTGGCCTCGGCTTGGCGCTGCAATCCCTTGATCTGCTTCTGCTGCGCGAGGCTTTGCTGCACGGCCAAGCGCATTGGGTCCTCTCCACGCAACAACATTGCATATTGCCGTTGGGCTTCCGAAAACTCCTCGGATGGAGGCAGAACGCCGATTGCCGTTGCTTCAGTCAACTGCCTGGATAGCTTGAGGTGCCCAACAGAAGCAAACTTTTCCTCTGGCAGGTCTTGCGATGAAAGCTTCAGGATGTTTCGAGACGGGCCGCTACGACTAACCGGTGCCAAGGGTGCCAAGTTGCGCGGGGTACGTGCTGTGCCGGAGACGGCGATTGCATTTCGTCTGTCGCGCTCGACTGTCGCGACTGAATCCGTGCGAACACGGTCAACTCCTGGAATGACCAAGCGACTGGCTTCCGGGATGACTGACCTGCTAGTCGCACCGCCAACGGCACTTCCTCGTGGCAACACTGCAAGCGTATCGGTCAAGTTAGTCACCGGATCAAGCAAAATCTGGAAATTACGATGTACTCGTGAATCGCAGGCCAAATCAACCGAAACCGACATGGCGGGCTCAAACACCGGTTGGCGAGTCGTTATTTGTAGGGAGGATTGCCCCTGTGGCGACGTGACGATAGATACCAGCGGCTCCGCGATGAAGACACCGTCCAAAGATTCGATACGGAATTTGACGCAGGAGGCCAGAAGATTTGCGCTATCAGCACCGATCAACGGAACAGCCAGCTTGAGCGATTGACCAAGACCGGATTGGACTTGAATCGTACCCAGGCCAACAGCCTGGGCAGAACCGGCACACAAGATCATCACTGCGAGTCCAATCCGATGCACGACCGGATCGAGATGTAAGCACGTCATCGTTTCGAATTTCCTCACAAAGGGCCTCCACAGCCACTATTAGTTACTAATTGTTAATATTGATCATATATTAAAAATAACGCCTGCAATTCATGACTGTCACAAATGTAACTCGGAACAGGGTTAATGAGCGCCGAATGATTACATCGTTGGTCTATCCACATGGAGGGATCTATTAACTGATCGTGGAATGTCAGACTCTCATTGAGAGCAGAAGCTTTGCCTGCACTCATAAAATTTCTTGGGCAAGCGTCGATCAATTCTTTCGCGAATGGTAAGCCGCATTCTCATGGATTTATGTTCAGGTTGCAAGTTAGGTCCGCTAACCCAAGCGCGCTCAAATCATGCATGATTGGTTTCCGCCTCGCTACCATTTTCAAATCACGACCATGTCTGCAGAATTACAAACAACCCGCCATCATGCCACCCTGATACTCACCATGTCCAATCCGGGCAAACGCAATGCATTGCACCCGGATATGACAGCAGCAGCAATTGAAACGCTCGCCACCGCCGAACGCGATGATTCAATCCGCGTCGTTGTGCTGACAGGAGCCGACAACTTCTTTTGCGCCGGAGGCGATCTGAACCGGCTGATTGAAAATCGCGCCTTACCGCGATCAGTACAAGCGAGCTCCATCGATTTGCTGCACGGCTGGATTGATGCATTACGCGATTGTACGAAACCAGTCATCGCCGCCGTAGATGGCGGCGCTGCCGGTGCCGGTTTTTCACTCGCGCTGGCTTGCGATCTGATCGTCGCCGGCCAGTCCGCAAAATTTCAGATGGCCTATGTCAATGTCGGCCTGACGCCGGACGGCGGTGCCTCGTGGTTCTTGAATCAGGCATTACCACGCCAACTGGCAAGCGAAATACTGATGGATGGAAAGCCTGTCAGCGCCGAACGGCTTCACCAGTTCGGCATCGTCAACCGCATCGTCAGCGATGGCAGCGCCCTCGACGCAGCGCTCGAATGGGCGCAAGACCTGGCCAATCGCTCACCGCATGCGATCCAGCGCATCAAGGGACTATTACGCGAGGCACCGGCCAATGACCTTGTCAGTCACTTTGAAGCGGAAAAACACAGCTTTGTCGAAAGCTTGCATCACCGTGATGCGCAAGAAGGGATCAGCGCGTTCCTTGAAAAAAGACCACCACGCTATCGCTAGAAACGACGCCTTGACAGGGAGCGCGCTCGCATGTGCGCCCGTTCGTGGTGGCGATCAACCGTCGAGTCCGCGCGAACGGTACGACGGTGCACGACATCCTTCTGCTCCAGGTGATGACGCCCGAACAATCGACGCACCCCTGGGACTACGACAACCTCATCAAAACCGTACCGGGGGAACAGGCTTTCACGAGCAAAGAAGAGTCGACCTGCAAGCTCTGAAAATAGCGGTATCAAGAGACGGCACCACTATCCCTTCTTCGCAGCCCTGGCCTGTGAGGTTTTTTTCGGATTGGCCGACTTGTCTTTTTCGCCCTGGTGGTCCAGAGACAGCAAGGTGTCCGCATACGACATGAAGCGGTTGAGATAATCCGGCGAGACATCGCGCATCAGTGCCAACGAGCGCAGCACCAGCATATGCGAATTGATCGGACCGGCATTTTTTGGCGCTTGTTCGAGTGCACGCGTTACCTGCCGACTGGTGCTCAGCGTTGTCCAGACATTTCTGGCACCGCGCAAGGTTTTCAGCTCGGTCCGTGATCCGGCAGATGCTCCCGGACGGGGCGGTATCGTTTCAAAGCCATGCTGTTCGAACTGGCGCAGCAGCGCGCCCAGCATGCTCGGCGGGTTATCCTTCTTCACATCCTGAATGCACCGCTTCATGCCAGTGAAATCACCTGCGACAAAAAGGCACTGCAACTTGTCGGCCGCATGCGGATACGCCGTGACCGTTTCGGTGAGCATGTCGCTGGCCTCGGATTGCGCAAGCTCAAAGCGTGCGCTGAACAGCGTCAGGCTCTGCTCCAGCTTTTTATCGAGCAAGCACCTGGCACGACCTTGATGCCTTACTGCACGTTTTGCCAAGGCTTCCAGATAGTGCTGGCCGACAGGATCAAACCGGTTCGCACCGGCCGCACGCAATGAGGCAATACGCTTGTCGACACCGGCAACCGCATCATGAATCAGCTCATCCACCGGATGATTTGCCGGCTTTGGGCGCTCTCGGTACGGGAGCCATTTCTACTCGTCGGTTTAGCGCACGTGCCGTGTCGTCGGTATTTGGACTGACCGGTTGCTCGGCACCAAACGCGGCAGCAAAGACCATCGACGAAGACATCCCTTCATCGATCAGGGCGCGGGTAACCGTCAGCGCGCGCTGCGCCGACAACTCCCAGTTATCCGCAAAACGACCACCCCGGATCGAGATGTCATCGGTGAATCCGCTCACCATCAGCAGTTCATCGCGCGTTGTCAGGTAAGCCTGCAGAGGTTTTACCAGACTGATCAGGACTTGTCGGCCTTCGGGCTGCAACTGATCCGAGTTCAGCCCGAACAGCACTTGACCGCTAATCCCGATGCGACCATTGTTCAGCGTGATGCGCCCGCTGGCCAGCGGCACTGCCAGCGCTTTTTCCAGCGTCATGCGGCGCTGCTCCTCGATCTGGCGCTTGGTGATCTCTTCCTGCAGATGGGAAGTCAGCTCCATTTGAACGCCCATCACGCCGACCAGAATCAGCACAAACGCACCCAGCAAGCCCGACATCAGATCACCAAAAACAGCCCAGACTGGCGCGGTGTGTTCGACGCCGCTGTCGCTGTCATCCATTGCCAGCTCCCTCGGCAAGCGTGGCCTGACGATCTGGAAGCTGGCGTAATTCTTCGAAAATTTCCTTTTGCGATGTCATGCTCAGGTCGATGATGTCACGCGCCTGGGCGACGTAATAGGCCAGCTGTTCATCGCTTCGCAGCATCGATTTGTCCATCGCGCCTTCGATGCGCTGCAGGCTGGTAATCAGCTTTTCATTGCCTTCACCAAATGATTGCACGGCATGACCGAAGGCTTCGCTCAGACTCGATACATCAACGGCGCTGCTGGTCACCTGCGCAGCGATATCGGCCAGCTTGGCTGTTTCAGTTGCGACATTTTCTGAAAACACGCTGCCGGCAACGTCAAGTGTTGCCGCAGAAGAGCAGACCAATGCATCGATGACCGAACGCTGTTCGACAGATGCATGATTAATTGCGTCGAGCAATGCATTGAGTGTTTCCATAATGCGACTGCGCTCTTCGAGTAGCTCGTTATCGCGCACAACGCTATTGGAAATTTCCTTGCGCAACTGACCGATTACCTCTGCCGCAGCCCGTGGCGCTTCCGACGCGGTTTGAATAAGGCGGGTGATCGGCTCTTCGAGTGCCGTACCCAGCGTCGTCAAATGATGCGTCAGCGCGGCCTGCAATTCGGCCAGACGATCAACTGCGGCATTGGCACGCAGCGCTTCATCGTCCCTGAGTGCGCCGAGTTCAGCGCGTAGCAGGCTGGCGAGCTGATCCGTTGTTGCTTGCTGCTGCGCGAGCCAGATGGCTTCGGCGCTGATTCGGGATCGCATCAATTCTTCGGCACCGGTCACCAGACGCGTTGCTTCATCCATCGACTTGCTGGCGCTGACCTGCGCCTGGTCGGTGATGGTCTGTGCAGTGCGTGTCAGTGTGTCGCAGAGTTGCTGTTGCTGCGTCAGTGTTTGTGTCGTTGTTTGCTGCAACTGGCTGGCGAGCGACGCCGTCATGACATCCAGTGATTGCGTCCATGCCTGATGTTGCCCTTCATCCTTGGCTGCCTGCTCGGACTGCAAGCGCGCATAAGTATCGTTAACGCTCGTCACGAGCGCATCGGAACGCTGCTCGAATGTCCTGTTGAATACGGTCAGCGAATGATCCAGACCAGAGACAATCCGACCACTGGCCTGTTCGTGATTGCCGAGTGCCGCAGTCCACGTTTCGGCCACGGTAGTGACGGTCACGTCGAATCTTTCAGAAAGACCATTAAGTTGCAATTGCACGGCGTCGGCCATGCGCTCGTGCATTAACGTCGCTTCGCGTGCGATGCCGCTCATGGCTGCTTCGACTACCGGCTTGATGCTCTCGCCGGCGACCTGTGCACTCGTACTCAGGCTCTCGCGTAACGACTTGTCCACTGAGTGCGCAAGATCGGTGTAGACACCTTTGATATCGTCGTGAAAGTCTTCCTGATTGGTGAGGAGACGCTGGCTCAATTGCTGGCCAAGTTGCTGGCTGGTCGCTTCCATCCGAGCCATCATCGCCTGCACTTGTTCGACGACGGCAGGCAAGACCTGGGACTGCAACTGCAATGCCTTGAGTGTTTCTTCACGCTGATGGGCGAGTGAAAATTGACGCAGCGTTGTCGCAATCCTGCTGTCCAGACTTTGAGCTGCCTGCAATCGTTCGCGCCGGCATAGTGCAGACATTAATCCCAGCATTGCCGACGCTGCGACACCGGCCACCGAGGTACCAAACGCCAGCCCCAAACCTTTGACCGGCATTGATAGTGCCGAGCGCATCGCCTGCAGATCGGTAGTTTTTTCCAGCGCGAACACAGCGCCGTTGAGCGTGACAACCATGCCCAAGAAAGTACCCAGCATTCCCAGCATCACCAGCAGGCCAACCAGATAGGGCGTGAGCGCCGGTCCGGGCAAGCCGACGCGATCGCCTTCGATACGCAATCGCACGGCATTCTGTAACGTGCTGTCAATGCGAGCGAGCCACTCACCAAGTACCGGTAACTTATCGGGAATCGCGCCAAGCGCGATGCTCAATGTGGAAGTTGCCTGGCGAAACTGGCGTAGTTCCAGTGCTCCGTACGCGTAGACGAGTCCAATAAGGATAGTCATCGTGAGCGCAAGCAAATTGTCGCGGATAAATCCGGTACCGATCCAGACAATGCCAAGTGCACCCAGGAAAAAGGCAACTGTGAAGAGATGTTTATTCATTGTGTGTGTTGTGGCCTAGTGCTTCGATGAGGCCCATCGTTGGTTGCAAGCGAAGTTCCAATTCAGCGAGCAGTAGTGTTTGCATGTCGCTGCAAAATTGCGTGAGCCAGCCTGTCGGTAGTACCCATGTCGCAGGGTTGTCTGGCTGTCCGGTATCAACATGATGTTGTTGATGCGCTCTGAACAGTTGCTCGAAATATTTTTTTAACAGAACAGGGATCGTCGAGAGCAGTTTGCTTTCGCGTTCGCGCAGTATGCCTTCCAGTGCAGCATCGAGGTGTGCAAGTTGTTTGAGCGTTGGCGAGACTTTTTCCAGCGCATTACGAACATGAATACGCACCGGGACAACACGCGATTCCATGTCGCGCTGGTGGGCATCATAGAACCAGCGATAAGGCGCGTAGGCAGCCGCGAGGTCGAGCGGCAATTCAAGCACCGGAATCGGTAACTGTATAGGGGACTTTCCCGCCTTCGGCGAGCAACTCGTCATGATCGAATTGGTCAATTCTGTTTGTATCCGATCGAACTCCGTTTCAAATGCAGCCGACAAAGTCGCTTGCGATCCTGGCGACATGGTCGGCAACGCTGTGGTGCCCTCGCTATGTACGGCAGACAAGGTAATGGCGTCAGCAAAGTGAACCCACAGACCCAACCTCTCGGCAAACGCGTCTTCCGACCCGACCGAGTCCACAATCCTGAGATCGGTAAGGCAACGCATGAGTTTGGAGCTGTGAAAATTGGTGCGCGGTGGTACTCGCGTCATAGGCGAAGACAATCTAAATCGAAAATTGACAAGATCTCTGAGGGTTCTCGCCATCAGTCGGATATACACTTTTGGAAATTCCGCATCAGAAATTGGGGATCATCTTTGACGTCCGATTTGCGCCAATTTCGGCTCCGATTATATCCCGTCAAGGGAGTAAAACCAAACCGCACGCCCCCAACGCAAAAAGGCCCTTCTTTCGAAGGGCCTCTTTGTTTGGTGCTTGTAACTTAGCCTGACGATGACCTACTTTCACACGTGTTGACGCACTATCATCGGCGCAACGTCGTTTCACGGTCCTGTTCGGGATGGGAAGGGGTGGTA
>CANFED010000104.1 GCA_947445995.1 Oxalobacteraceae bacterium
CCTTCAGGACCGAGGTCGATGACCCAGTCGGCCGTCTTGATCACGTCAAGGTTGTGCTCGATGATGACCAGCGTATTGCCCTGATCGCGCAGGCGGTGGATCACCTTCAGCAGCAAATCGATGTCGTGAAAATGCAGGCCGGTGGTCGGTTCGTCGAGGATATACAGCGTGCGTCCGGTATCGCGCTTGGACAGTTCGAGTGACAGCTTGACGCGTTGCGCTTCACCGCCCGACAGCGTCGTGGCGCTTTGCCCTAGCCGGATGTAGCCAAGACCGACATCAAGCAGCGTATGCAATTTGCGTGCGATCACCGGCACCGGCAGGAAAAACACATGCGCTTCCTCGACTGTCATGCCGAGCACTTCGGTGATGTTTTTGCCCTTGTACAGCACCTCAAGGGTTTCGCGGTTGTAGCGCTTGCCGTGACAGACATCGCACGGCACGTAGACGTCCGGCAGGAAGTGCATCTCGACCTTGATGACGCCATCGCCCTGGCAGGCTTCGCAGCGGCCACCCTTGACGTTGAACGAAAAACGACCGGCGCTGTAGCCACGCTCCTTGGCCGCATTGACGGTCGCGAACAGGTCGCGAATCGGTGTGAACAGGCCGGTGTAGGTGGCCGGGTTCGAGCGCGGCGTGCGGCCGATCGGTCCCTGATCGACCGAGATCACCTTGTCGAAATGTTCGAAGCCGCTAATGCTTTCATGCTCGGCCGGCTCGGCCTGCGAACCATACAGATGGCGCGAGGCCGCGTGGTACAGGGTTTCGTTGATCAGCGTTGATTTGCCCGAACCCGAGACGCCCGTCACGCAGGTCAGCAAACCGACCGGCAGGTCCAGCGTAACGTTCTTGAGGTTATTGCCGGATGCGCCGGTGATGACAAACTGGCGCTTCGGATCCGGCGCACGACGCTTCTCCGGCACGGCGATTTCGAGCGTGCCATTGAGGTACTTGGCGGTCAGCGAATTGGTGTTCTTGAGGATGTCTTCGAGCGTGCCTTCGGCAATGATTTCGCCGCCATGCACGCCGGCACCCGGCCCCATGTCGACCACGTAATCGGCGCAGCGGATCGCGTCTTCGTCATGCTCGACGACCAGCACGCTGTTGCCGATATCGCGCAAATGACGCAGCGTCGCAATGAGCCGGTCGTTGTCGCGCTGGTGCAAACCGATCGATGGCTCATCGAGCACATACATCACGCCGGTCAGGCCGGAGCCAATTTGCGAGGCCAGCCGGATGCGCTGCGCTTCGCCACCCGAGAGCGTGTCGGCACTGCGTTCCAGCGACAGGTAATCGAGTCCGACATTGTTCAGAAAGCGCAGACGCGAAATGATTTCTTTCGTAATGCGGTCGGCGATTTCCTTCTTCGCACCGGTCAGCACCAGCGTCTCGAAAAACTCCAGCGTCTCGCGCAACGGCGTGGCAGCGACTTCATAGATCGCGCGCTGCTGACTGCCATTGCCGACCTTCACGAAGCGCGCTTCGACGCGCAGACGGGCACCGTGGCACGACGGGCATTGCTTGCCGTTGATGAACTTGGCCAGTTCTTCCTTGACCGCGTTCGAATCGGTTTCGCGATAGCGCCGCTGCAGGTTGTTGACCACGCCTTCGAAGGCATGTTCGCGTACCACTGCACGGCCGCGCTCATTGATATAGGTGAATGGAATGACTTGCTTGCCGGAGCCGTACAGCACGGCCTGCTGCGCCGTGTCAGCGAGCTTTTCAAAGGGCGTGTCGAGGTCGAATTCATAGAACTCGGCCAGGTTCGTCAACATCTGGAAATAGAACTGGTTACGTCGGTCCCAGCCCTTGACCGCACCGCTGGCCAGCGACAGGTTGGGGAAGGCGACGATGCGCTTCGGATCAAAAAATTCGATGTGGCCAAGGCCGTCGCACTCTGGGCAGGCACCCATCGGATTGTTGAACGAAAACAGCCGTGGTTCGAGTTCCTGTAGCGAGTAGCCGCACGCCGGGCAGGCGAATTTGTTCGAATAGATATGCTCGACCGCGCTATCGATTTCGAGTGCCAGGGCCCGGCCATCGGCGAGCCGCAAAGCGGTCTCAAAACTCTCGGCCAGGCGCTGCTTGATGTCGGCCTTGACCTTGATCCGGTCGATCACGACATCGATCGTGTGCTTCTCGGTTTTCTTCAGTTTCGGCAGGTCGTCGACTTCGAAAATTTTCGCCGGATGGACGCCGCTCTGGACCCGGAATCGCACGAAACCTTGCGCCTGCATCTGTTCGAACAGGTCGACATGCTCGCCTTTGCGGTTTGATACCACCGGTGCCATGATCATCAGCTTGGTGTCTTCCGGCATGGCCAGTACGGCATCAACCATCTGCGACACCGATTGCGCGGCCAGCGGGTTTTCGGGGTGGTCGGGGCAATACGGCGTGCCGACACGGGCGTAGAGCAGGCGTAGGTAATCATGGATTTCCGTGACGGTACCGACGGTCGAGCGGGGATTGTGCGAGGTGGCTTTTTGCTCGATCGAGATGGCTGGCGACAAGCCTTCGATCAGGTCGACGTCCGGCTTTTCCATCAACTGCAAAAATTGGCGGGCGTACGACGACAGCGATTCGACGTAGCGACGCTGGCCTTCCGCATACAACGTATCGAAAGCCAGCGATGATTTGCCGGAACCGGACAAGCCGGTGATGACGATGAGCTTGTTGCGGGGTAAGTCCAGATTGATATTTTTGAGGTTGTGCGTGCGGGCGCCGCGGATGCGTATCTGTTCCATGAACTGCTTTCTGCGTGGTGTGGCGCTGACCGAAAAGCGAGGGGCCGGCGACCGTGGTACGAATCAACCCGATACTATAACGGGTTTTGCCGGTAAGGGCCGTGCGCTGGAACACCGCCGGAAACGGCTAGCCGGAGCCGGTTGTCGGTGCCGTACGACAGCGCCCGTGCAGTTTGGTCTGCCGTGGCAACCGGCAATGGCGCAGCCTGTGTTTGCTGCGGAGGCACACGCCAGCTAGCTTATAATTGTGCCCAATTCGACGAACCAGCAGCAGCGCAGTCGCCTGCCCCGACTCAGACCATTCAGGAGAAAACATCATGGCATCGATCAATAAAGTCATCATCATCGGCAACCTCGGCCGCGATCCTGAAACCCGCTACATGACCAACGGTGACGCCGTGACCAACATCGCCGTCGCCACCACCGAAAGCTGGAAAGACAAGAACAGCGGTGAGAAAAAAGAACTGACCGAATGGCATCGCATCACGTTTTATCGCAAGCTCGCCGAGATCGCCGGCCAATACCTGAAAAAAGGCTCGCAGGTTTATATCGAAGGCAAGCTGCAAACCCGTAAATGGACCGACAAGGAAAACGTCGAACGCTTCACCACCGAAATCATTGCCGATACGATGCAGATGCTGGGCAGCCGACAAGGCATGGGTGGCGGTGCTGGCGGCGGGATGGACGACGACTACGGCAGCGCCCCGGCACCGCGCCAGAGTGCGCAACCGGCCCAGGCGGCGAGTGCCCCGCGCCAGGCACCAGCATCTCGCCCAGCCCCGAATTTTTCGGATATGGATGACGACATTCCATTCTGATCCTTGCTTGACGGATGCCCAAAGCACGACAGCACTCTTCCGGCGATGGGACGCAGATACAGCCCGATATCGTCGATGATCTCGATGTCCTGCTGGCCCCCTGCGTGTGAATGGTCTCGATCGATGCGGGTCACGTGTCTACTGTCGACGCGGCCTCGGTTTTGCCGCAACCAGTTCTCCTCCCTTGCCGGGGGAGAGTATTGTTCACAGTTGGTCCGCTTAGTGACGACCGGTTAGCCTCCGCCAGCAGGCTTTTTGCTGGTCTTTGCTCCTAACTCAATGAATTTGCCGGATATTTTTCTCTTTGAATGTACTTTTGGTGCTTTTCTTGATAAGTTCCTTGTTGTCATTTGTAAATAAACTTAATAAGTCACTTTAATAGCGAAAATTTTTCGCCAAGGCTGGGCACCTTGCAAGGAATCAGGAATGCTTCAGTGAAACGCTATTCTGTAATGCCTGTTTGTTTGACGCTATTGGATGCCGGTTTGCTTCTTTGCAACTGCCGGTTTCAATCACGTCGTGCATAAAATGCTGGCGAATATCGTCAGGTCAACCGCAATAGGAACAGAACTCTTGAATGCCGGTGCTGACGGAACTTTGAACAGTCTCATGGAGGCTGCAGGCGATGCGGTGTTTTGCCTTGATGAAAAAGGCAAGATTCTGTACGCCAGTCAACGCGCGCTTGAGTTTGTCGGTACCGGCGGGAACATCATCGGCTGGTTTTTGTCAGAACTGGCACCGCTGAGTGACCGTTTGATCATCAGTCTGGCCGTCACTCAGGCACTCGAATCAGGCCGCTCGGGCAAGATCAATACCCGTATCAATACGCGCAAGTCGGCCATGTGGTTCGAGCTGCAACTGACTAATTACACGACGCCGAAAGGCGCGACTGCGCTACTGGTGGTCGGGCGCGACATCTCGGTCCAGCAAGATACCGAAGAACGCTTGCGTCACATGGCGACCCACGATGCGCTGACCGGTTTGCCGAATCGCTCGTTGCTGTCGGACCGGCTCCAGATGGCAATCGCTCAGTCCAAGCGCACCGGTCGCGGATTTTCGGTGCTGGCGCTGGACCTTGACCGCTTCAAGAAAGTTAACGATGCGCTCGGTCACATGGTGGGTGACACCTTGTTGCGGGTGGCCGGCGAACGCTTGCGTGAAACCTTGCGCAATGTCGATACGCTGTCGCGCGTTGGTGGCGATGAGTTCGTCGCTGTTTTGCCGGGTGCCGTCAGCGAAGCCGAGATTCAGACGGTCGCGCGGCGCATGATCTCGAACATGCAAGTCCCCTTTGAAATACAAGGCCACACACTGTACGTCGGTGCCTCGATCGGCGCGGCCACGTATCCGGATCATGGCGACGATGACGTCAAGTTACTCAGTCATGCCGACACGGCCATGTGCCATGCCAAGGAAACCGGCAAGGCCCGCTGCGTGGTCTACAATCCGCAAAAATTTAATCAGCAGGAATACGACGTCTCGATGGAAGCCGCGATGTTCGACGCGGTACGCAATGGTGAATTCAGTTTGCACTACCAACCCATCGTCGATGCCGTCACTTGTCAGGTGCTGGGCTACGAAGCGCTGATGCGCTGGATGCGTCCCGAGCTGGGTCCGGTGCCACCCTCGCAATTCATCCCGATGGCAGAAAGCAACGGACTGATCAATCTGCTGGGAGCGTGGGCCTTGCGTTCGGCCTGCATGCAGATCAAGCGTTTTCAGGAGGTCGCCGGTCGGCCGCTGTATGTATCGGTCAATGTCAGTCCGCGCCAGTTCCGCAACGACCAGTTCCTGGGTGCGATGGACAACGCACTGAGCATGGCAAATCTGGCCGGCTCGGAGTTGCTGCTTGAAATTACCGAAGGCATCCTGATGTCGGACCCCGAGCATGCCGAAGCGATGCTCAACCAGATCAGCTCGCGTGGCGTGAAAATTGCCATCGATGATTTTGGCACGGGCTATTCGTCACTGGCTTATCTGAAGCGCTTTCCGATTTCGACCTTGAAGATCGATCGGGCCTTCGTGATGGACTTGCCCGGATCGGTCAAGGATGCAGCGATCTGCAACGTCGTGCTGAGTCTGGCCAGCCATCTGAATTTATCGACCGTCGCCGAAGGTGTTGAAAATGCTGAGCAGCTCGAATTCCTTGCCCGCCAAGGGTGCACGCTGATTCAGGGGTACTTTACCGGACGACCCATGTTGCCTGACGCGGCCATCTTGCAGTTGCAAGCTGCGGCAGCGGCATCATCGATACAGAAATTGGTGCGGTCACAGTGAGCAACAAGGCGGCCGATTCCGAGCAGACGCTGCAATTGCTGTGGGCGCGCGTGCGTCAGCGCGGTGACCTGCCGGGATTTTCAAAGGTCGTCAGTTCCATTCTTGCCGCCATGCGCGGCGAAGATGATCGCGACTTCAACATGGCCCGGACAGTCCTGTCAGATCCGGGGTTGACTCAAAAAGTATTGCGTCTGGCGAACAGTCCGATGTATGCGGTGTTCGGTCGCGATATCAATACTGTCTCGAAAGCCGTCGTGGTGCTGGGAACCGATGCGATCGGACATCTGGCGTTGGGTGTCAAGCTCATTGACGGCTTGTCGGTTGCCTCAACCGATTCGGCACTGGCCCGTGGCGAAATGGAAAAAGCCATCCTGTCCAGCCATATCGGGCGCCAGGTCGCTGCCGGTGCCAGTACCCGCGATACCGAAGAAGCGGTGGTTTGTTCAATGCTGCATGCGCTGGGCCGGATGATGGTGGCGTTTTATCTGCCTGAAATGTGGCAGCGGATCATCGCTGACGATGTCGTTAGCGACGTGCCAAAAGAGCGTCGGCAAGATCAGCGTGCGCGTCATGTGCTCGGGCTCGGTCTTGACCAGGTCGGCCGGATGGTGGCGCTGCAGTGGGGCTTGCCGAACACATTGGTCGATACGCTGAAAGACTTGCATCCGAGCACACTCGATGAGCCACTGGATCACAATGGCTGGCTTGCCGCCGTAGCAACGATGTCGCTCTCCTGTGCGGATGTCCTGTTTGCCGAAGCACCGGATAGTCCGGAGCTGTCGGTCGCGCTGGCCGGTATTGCGGAAGGCTACGCCGGCATGCTCGGCATTGAGGCGAGTCAGTTGCTGATGGCTGTAGAAACCGCCCGGCACGCGGCGGATGAGGATGGTTCGATGGCCATCCGGGCGCAGCGTGGCGTCAGCACGGCACCGGTCATCGCGGCTCCTGCCGCGACGGGCAAGCCAGTTAATGCGGCGCAATTGCTGGTGCGTGGGGTTGCCGATCTGCGCGAACTGAGTCTGACGTCGACCAATGCACAATTGATGATCCTGGCGCTGGAAGTGCTGTTCAAGAGCCTTGGCTTCAGCCACGGTGCGCTATTTCAGCGGATTCCGAAAGATGGCCGTTACCAGGCCCGCATGTGCCTCGGCGGAAAATTGCAAGACATTGCCTCGCGGTTAACCTTTGAGGATGCGTACCAGCCGGATGTATTTCATGCCGCGTTGGCCAATGACAAAATGATTTTTGTCGAAAATGCGCGCGATCCGGCTTTCATCAACAAGTTGCCGCGCTGGTGGAAGGATGCACTGCCGACCACCCGCAGCTTCGTCGTCATGCCGCTGACAGTCAATCGCTCGCCGATCGGCTTTTTGTATGGCGACTGGGACATCAGCGTCACACCGTCGAAAGTCGAGGCCGCCGAGGTGGTACCAATGAATGAATTGCGGGCCTTACTAGTGAGCGTATTGCAGCCGCAGCGTCCCGCCGACCCGAGCTGGAATCGCAAATAGTGCTGGCATTGATCGGTCACGCCGATTCCGCTATCGTGAACTTCCGACAACCGAAAGACAGATGCCGTCCCATGCAGCCCATTTTCCCTATCCTGCAGACAGAGCGCCTGACCCTGCGCGAAATCGTTCCGGCCGATGCGGATGCCTTGTTCCTGATTCACTCCGACGCCAAGACGATGCGTTGGTTCGGCATCGATGCGCTGACCGAGCGCAGCCAGGCCAACCAGATGGCGGCCATGTTTTCCGGCTGGTTTTTGGCTGGTACGGGTGTGCGCTGGGGCATCGTGCGCAACGAGGACGATACATTGATCGGTACCAGCGGATTTTTTCGCTGGAATAAAAGCTGGCATAACTGCATGCTGGGTTTCGAATTGTCTGCCGCGATGCAACGTCACGGTTACATGCGCGAAGCCGTAAGCGCCATCCTTGATTACGGTTTTTCCCACATGGAACTGCATCGTATCCAGGCAGAAAGCCATGCCGATAATGCCGCATCGATCGGCTTGCTGACCCGGCTCGGATTCCGCTTCGAAGGCGTGCATCGTCAGCAAGCGCGCTGGGCTGGCCAGTTCCATGATCTCAACTGCTATTCCTTGCTGCAGCACGAATGGCGATCATGACCGCAGTCGTGCCGATTCATCTGTTCAACGGTTTTGCCAACCCGATGGGTGCCAGCGAACTGGAAACGCTCTCGCAAAGGGGGCCAGTCAAGTGATGGGCGACCTCATCGAGAGCCGCGCCGCTAGCGCACCAGGCGCTAAAATTGGGGTCAGAGTCAATTTAATCTGTATCAAGCTCGTCTTTAATTAGGGTCAGAGTTGAATTAATTTGTTCGAATTCCCTTAAAATCAGGCCTCCGATCACTTTTCTTTTTTTGTCATGGCTCGACTTCCCCGCCTCGTCGTCCCCGACCAGCCGCATCACATCATTCAGCGTGGTAACGATCGGCGAGTGATTTTTCGCGACGATGATGATCATCGAATTTTTCTGGCGTGGCTGGCCGATGCTGCACGCCAGTTCAAGGTTGCTATCCATGCCTACGTGCTGATGCCAAATCACCTGCATCTGCTCGCCTCGCCGGCCGACAAGGATGGGTTGAGCCGCATGATGCAATGGGTAGGGCGGCATTACGTGCCGTATTTCAATCGCAAGTACGAGCGCGTCGGCACGCTGTATCAGGGGCGTTTCAAGGCTACCGTAATTGACTCCGAGCGCTATCTGATGACGTGTTGCCGCTATATCGAACTCAATCCGGTGCGCGCGGCACTCGTGGCCGATCCTGCCGATTTCCCCTGGTCAAGTTATAACCACCATGTTGGAACGCTGCCTAATCCGCTGGTCAGTGACCATGCGTTGTACTGGTCGCTGGGCAATACACCTTTTGAACGCGAAATCGCTTATCGGGAATTGGTGCGGCAAGGGCTGAGTTCGGAAGAGGTGACGACGCTGACGGATTCCACGTTAAAGGGATGGGCGCTGGGCTCGAACCAGTTTCGGGCATCGCTGGAAAAAACCGTCCAGCGTCGCGTCGGACCGGCGCGCCGCGGACGTCCACCCAAGCTGGTTTCCGATTCCGCTCCCGATTCAGTGCCGGATTCATGACCGCAACAGTGCGTGCTGCACTATCAATGTGCAGATCAAGAAATGACTCTGTCCCCATTTAAAAAAATAAGAGTAGGCGTCGAATTTTAATTGACTCTGACCCTAATTAAAGAGGTTGCCAACAGTTTTGCGCTGCACTATCCTTGGCGATCAATTTCGTCGGGTAGGGAGAATTATTATGCAATCGCAAGGTCTTTACGACCCATCCAATGAGCACGATGCCTGTGGCGTCGGCTTTATCGCCCATATCAAGGGTAACAAGAGCCACTCGATCGTCGAGCAAGGTCTGATGATCCTGAAGAATCTGGATCACCGGGGTGCGGTCGGGGCCGACAAGTTGATGGGCGATGGCGCGGGTATCCTGATTCAGGTGCCGGACCAGTACTACCGTGAAGAAATGGCGTTGCTCGGTGTCGAGCTGCCGCCGCCCGGCGAGTACGGCGTTGGCATGGTGTTTCTGCCGAAAGAGAATGCGTCGCGCATCGCCTGCGAGCAGGAAATCGAGCGTTCGGCCATCGCCGAAGGTCAGGTCGTTCTGGGCTGGCGCGATGTGCCGGTCGATATCACGATGCCGATGTCGCCGACGGTGCGTGAGAAGGAACCCGTGATCCGCCAGATTTTCATTGGTCGCGGTCCGGACATCATGGTCACCGATGCACTTGAGCGCAAACTGTATGTGATTCGCAAGTCGTCCGGTCACGCGATCCGCGCGCTGAACCTGCTGCATGGCCAGGAGTTTTTCGTGCCGTCGATGTCGGCCCGGACCGTGGTCTACAAGGGGTTGCTGCTGGCAGACCAGGTGGGTGTCTATTACAAGGACTTGCAAGACTCGCGCTGCGTGTCCGCGCTGGCACTGGTGCATCAGCGTTTCTCGACCAATACCTTCCCGGAATGGCCGCTGGCCCATCCGTATCGCCTGATCGCACACAACGGCGAGATCAATACCGTCAAGGGCAATTTCAACTGGATGCGCGCGCGCGAAGGCGTGATGAAGTCGTCCGTGCTGGGCGATGACCTCAAAAAATTATTCCCGCTGATCTATGAAGGCCAGTCCGATACGGCCAGTTTCGACAATGCGCTCGAACTGCTGATCATGGCCGGCTATCCGATCGCCCAAGCGATGATGATGATGATCCCGGAAGCCTGGGAAAACCACACCACGATGGACGACAACCGTCGCGCCTTCTACGAATACCATGCTGCGATGATGGAGCCATGGGACGGTCCGGCCGCGATGGCCTTCACCGATGGTCGCCATATCGGCGGCACACTGGACCGCAATGGCTTGCGTCCTGCGCGTTACATCGTTACCGATGACGACCTGGTCGTGATGGCGTCGGAGTCCGGCGTACTGCCAATCCCCGAGTCGAAGATCATCCAGAAATGGCGTCTGCAGCCGGGCAAGATGTTCCTGATCGACCTCGATGCCGGTCGCATCATCGGCGACAAGGAATTGAAAGATACCTACGCCAATGCCAAGCCGTACAAGCAATGGATTGCGTCGGTGCGCATCCGTCTCAACACGCTCAAGGCCGAGCCAGTCGAGCCAGCCTCGACCTTGCCGCTGATCGATCGCCAGCAATTGTTCGGCTACACCCAGGAAGATCTGAAGTTCCTGATGTCGCCAATGGCCGCCAATGGCGAAGAGCCGACCGGCTCGATGGGCAATGACTCGCCACTGGCCGTCATGTCCAACAAGAACAAGACGCTGTATCACTACTTCAAGCAATTGTTTGCGCAAGTGACCAACCCGCCTATCGATCCGATCCGCGAAGCGATGGTGATGTCGCTGGTGTCGTTCATCGGTCCGAAGCCGAACCTGCTCGATACCAACAACATCAACCCGCCGATGCGTCTGGAAGTTACCCAGCCGGTGCTCGACTACAGCGATATCGTCAAGCTGCGCAATATCAGCGCGCATACCGGCGGCAAGTTCAAGTCACATGAACTCAACATCTGCTATCCGGTTGCCTGGGGCAAGGAAGGCATCGAGGCACGTCTGGCATCGCTGTGTGCGAAGGCCGTCGATGCGGTGCATTCGGGTCATAACATCCTGATCATTTCGGACCGCAAGGTCGATGGCGAGATGGTCGCGATTCCGGCCTTGCTGGCGACCTCAGCCATCCACTTGCATCTGGTGAGCAAGGGCTTGCGCACCTCGACCGGCATCGTTGTCGAAACCGGTTCGGCCCGTGAAACCCATCACTTTGCCCTGCTGGCCGGCTATGGCGCCGAAGCCATCCATCCGTACCTCGCAATGGACACGCTCGCTGACATGGCCGCTGGTTTGCCGGGTGAGTTGTCGCCTGAAAAAGCGATTTACAACTATCAGAAAG
>CANFED010000105.1 GCA_947445995.1 Oxalobacteraceae bacterium
GATGGTGGCGGCAGCCTGATCGATGGCCGCGTCGTCGCTGGCATCGAAGGCCAGCACGGCGTCGAGCCGGGCCAGAAAATCGGGTTCGGTGGAGTCGAGTTTGCGGATATTGATTGTCATGGTTTGCCTATGCGTGCCTTGTTCTTGACTGGGCGTCGTGTTAAATCCGGGAAGCTTTTTCGAAGGCTTCAAGGATGGGTTGCAAACGCTCACGCTTGAGTTTTAATGCGGCCTGGTTGACCACCAGCCGCGCCGAGATTTCCATGATGTGTTCGACTTCGACGAGGTTATTGGCGCGCAGCGTGTTGCCGGTGCTGACCATGTCGACGATGGCGTCCGACAAACCTACCAGCGGTGCCAGTTCCATCGAACCGTACAGCTTGATCAGATCGACGTGCACGCCCTTCGACGCGAAATGCTCGCGCGCGGTCTGCACGTATTTGGTGGCAACCCGCAGGCGCGCGCCGTGGCGCACGGCCGTCGCGTAGTCGAATCCGGCCTGTACCGCAACCGACATCCGGCAATTGGCGATGTTGAGGTCGATCGGCTGATACAGGCCTTCGCCACCATGCTCATGCAAGACATCCTTGCCGGCCACGCCAAAATCGGCAGCGCCATATTGCACGTAGGTCGGCACGTCCGAAGCGCGCACGATGATGACGCGCACGTACGGATTGTTGGTCGCGAGGATCAGCTTGCGCGAGGTTTCCGGGTCTTCGGTGACCATGATGCCGGCTGCTTCAAGCAACGGGATGGTTTCATCGAAAATGCGCCCTTTTGACAGGGCCAGGGTCAGTTGTTGTTCGACGGGGATATTCATTTGACTCGCTCGATCTGTGCGCCGACTGCCGACAATTTGACTTCCATGCGGTCGTAACCGCGGTCCAGGTGATAAATCCGTTCGATCAGGGTCTGGCCCTGCGCGGCGAGGCCGGCAATGACCAGCGACGCCGACGCGCGCAGGTCGGTCGCCATGACCGGTGCGCCGACAAATTTCTCGACTCCCTTGATGATGGCGATGTTGCCTTCGATATCGATCGCCGCGCCGAGCCGGTTCATTTCCTGCACATGCATGAAGCGATTTTCGAAGATGGTTTCGGTGACATGGCTGGTGCCTTCCGCAATGCAGTTGAGTGCCATGAACTGCGCCTGCATGTCGGTCGGGAAACCCGGATATTCGGTGGTGCGAAAGCTGATCGCTTTCGGCCGTGCTGCCATCTGAACGCGAATCCAGTCGGGGCCGGACGTCAGGATCACGCCGGCTTCGCGCAACTTGTCGAGGGCCACATCGAGAATGTCACTGCGGGTGTTTTTCAGGATCACGTCACCGCCGGTCGCTGCCACCGCGCACAGGAAAGTGCCGGTCTCGATACGGTCGGCAATGACGGTGTGTTCGGCACCATGCAAACTGGCGACGCCCTGAATGACGAGGCGATCAGTGCCAATGCCCTGGATCTTCGCGCCCATCGCTACCAGCAAGTGCGCCAGGTCGGCGACTTCCGGCTCGCGGGCGGCATTTTCGAGGATGGTTTCCCCTTCAGCCAGGGTTGCAGCCATCAGTAAATTCTCGGTGCCGGTGACGGTGATCATGTCGGTAACGATGCGCGTGCCCTTGAGTTTTTTGGCGCGCGCATGGATGTAGCCGGCTTCGATCGTGATCTCGGCACCCATCGCTTGCAAGCCTTTGATGTGCTGGTCGACCGGACGTGAACCGATCGCGCAGCCGCCGGGCAGCGAGACCTTGGCTTCACCGAAGCGAGCCAGCAGCGGACCGAGCACCAGGATCGAGGCGCGCATTGTTTTCACCATGTCGTACGGTGCTTCGAGCTTGTCGATGCCAGCGCCATTGAGCATGACCTGGTTGCCTTCCTGCTCGGCGCGCAAGCCCATCTGGCGCAGCAGCTTGAGCATGGTCGTGACGTCCTGCAGTTGCGGCACATTCGACAAGTGCACGCTGTCTGCCGTCAGCAAACCGGCGCACAAAATCGGCAGCGCTGCATTCTTCGCACCCGAAATAATGATGTCGCCGGACAGCCGCTGGCCGCCGGTGATGAGAAGCTTATCCATTTGTGGCGAACTCCTCGGGCGTCAGGGTTTTCATCGACAGCGCGTGGATTTCTTCGCGCATGCGGTCGCCGAGCGCGGCATAGACAATCTGGTGGCGCTGGATCAGGCGCTTGCCGGCAAACGCTTCCGAGACAATGATGGCCTTGAAATGCTGGCCATCGCCTTCGACTTCAACGTGACTGCAAGCGAGGCCGGCGGCGATGTAATTCTTGACGAGTTCTGGAGTAGGAAACATGGCGATATCTTTAATAAACGTGTTCAGTGACGAAGCTTGTAACCGCTCTTGAGCATGCCGACGGCAATCACCGCCAGCAACAGCGTGAAACCACCAACGATAGCCAGACTCAACAAAGGATTGACGTCGGACTGGCCGAAAAAACCATACCGGAAGCCGTCGATCATGTAGAAAAACGGGTTGAAATGCGAGACCGTCTGCCACACCGGCGGCAACGAATGGATCGAATAGAACACGCCAGACAGGAAGGTCAACGGCATGATCAGGAAATTCTGGAAGGCCGCCAGCTGGTCAAACTTTTCTGCCCAGATACCGGCGATCAGGCCCATCGTACCCAGCATGAACGCGCCCAGCAAGGCGAAAATCAGAATCCACCACGGTGCCACGAACGACAGTTTGGCGAACCATGCGGTGATCACGAAGACACCGGCACCGACGCCGAAACCGCGCACCACGGAAGCCAGCACATAGGCGCTGAACAACTCCCAGTGCGACAGCGGCGGCAACATCACGAACACCAGATTGCCGGTGATCTTTGACTGGATCAGCGACGACGAGGTATTGGCGAAGGCATTTTGCAAGATGCTCATCATCACCAGGCCAGGGATCAGGAACGCGGTATAGCCGACACCCGGATAGACTTCGACCCGACCTTCCAGTACGTGGCCAAAAATCACGAGGTACAGCATCGCAGTGACGATGGGGGCGGTCAGTGTTTGCGTCGCCACTTTCCAGAAGCGCAGCACTTCCTTGTAGAACAGGGTCTGGAAACCGATCATTTGTCACCGTCCATAATTTGCAGGAATACGTCTTCGAGGTCGGCCTGCTTGAGTTGCATGTCTTCGATGACGACACCGCCTTCACGCAAGCGCGCCAGGATCGGTTCGACATCGTTGTAGCCGGTCACGCGTAGCGTGAACTGGTTACCTGAGAGGAGCTGCTCCGGATTCGTGACCAGTGGCTTGAGGCTGTCCGGCAGTTCGCCGCTGGCCAGATGCACCACCAGTTGTGAACCGGAGATGCGCTTGATCAGGTTTGCCGTCGAATCCAGTGCCACCACCTTGCCAGCCTTGAGCATCGCGACCCGGTTACACAGGGCTTGCGCTTCTTCGAGGTAGTGCGTGGTCAGCACGACGGTGTGGCCTTCCTTGTTGAGGCGGGCGACAAACTTCCACAGAGTCTGGCGCAATTCGACATCGACGCCGGCGGTCGGCTCATCGAGCACAATGACTGGCGGCTTGTGCACCAGCGCCTGCGCCACCAGCACGCGACGCTTCATGCCGCCCGACAGCGAACGCATGTTGGCGTCGGCTTTATTGGTCAGGTCGAGATGATGCATGATCTCGTCGATCCACTTGTCATTGTTCTTCAGGCCGTAATACCCGGACTGCATGCGCAAGGTTTCGCGCACCGAGAAGAACGGATCGAACACCAGTTCCTGCGGCACCACACCGAGGCGCGCGCGTGCCGCCCGATAATCGGTCACCACATCATGGCCCTCGACCGTGACGGTGCCGGAGTCCGGCCGGCTCAGGCCGGCGATGATCGAGATCAGTGTGGTCTTGCCGGCACCGTTCGGGCCGAGCAGGCCAAAGAATTCGCCCTGCTCGATCGACAGCGACACGCGGTCGAGTGCGCGCAGCGACTGAAAGCTTTTTTCTACATTGGTAATCTGGATGGCGGCCATGGAGGCGATTGCGCAATTCTTGGAAGTAATCCGGAAGTGATCCGGAAGTGAGCAAACTACAGAAACACGGGGTCGTCCGTTGCTGGGAGAACGCCTTGGATTATAGGGGATTTCTGGTACCGGAATCTGCCTGCCGTACGATGAACTCAGTGATGCGGTGCGTCGATGCGGGGGACCTGCAGCAGGTCGGTGACACCATACAAGGTCGCCAGACTGGTCAGGCTGGCAGGCGGATTGGTGAAGTGCAGCGCTACAGAGCGCTCACGTGCAGCGCGCTGCCAGCCCAACAGGACTGCCACCGCACTTGAATCGACGCGACTGACTTGTGCCAGATCGATCACCTGCTGTCCTGCCGCGATCGCTTGCAAGCCGGCGTCAAGGACACCTTTTGCGGTGTCGTAGGTCAAGGACTGGGCAGGAACAAACATCGTCGACAATCAGTTTGCCGACTTGGCGGCGAGCGACTTGTTCTTGTCGGTCAGCGCCTTGATCAACCCATCGACGCCGCCGCGATTGATTTCGGTGGCGAACGTGCTTTTGTAGGTTTCGACCAGCCAGGCACCGAGCACATTGACGTCATAGATGCGCCAGCCAGCCTCGGTTTTTTCGAGACGGTAATTGAGCTGAATCGGCTCGCCGCGTGTTTGCAATACCCGCGAACGCACTTCGACATCGGTATCAGTCGGCATCGAGCGCATCGGCAGGAATTCGACTTTCTGGTCGCGCACTTGCGAGATCGCACCCGAGTACGTGTAGACCAGCAGGCTGCGGAATTGCGTCGTCAGAAGCTGCTGCTGCTCCGGCGTCGCGGTACGCCAGAAGCGTCCGGCTGCCAGCGCAGTCATCTTCTTGAAGTCGACGAATGGCAGGATTTTTTCTTCGACGACTTGTAGCACACGCTGCTGACTACCGCTTTGAATGGCCTTGTCGGCCTTGGCAATGTCGAGCACTTCCTGGCTAATGCGCTTGACCAGCGCTTCCGGTGCCTCCACGTCGGCAGCAACGGCATTGCCGCCAAGTGACAACATACCGAGGGTGACGACGGCAGCGAACAACTGTTTAAATTTTTTCATGGTTTTCCATTTTTATCACTGGGGCCTGAACCGAGGTCCGGGCTTACTCTGACTTGGTCACTAAGTTCGCCGACGACGGCTCGGTTGTCACTGGTGCTTGCACGGGCTCCACCGCAGGAACTGCCGCAACATCGACTTCAGATGAGGTCGCCGAGCGCTCCTTCAAGTACGAATCGTCCACCGAAGACTTGCGACCTTTTCCTGCGGGCACATCACCGTCATAAATCCGGCTCTGGCGGCGCTGCAAGTACGCATCCCGGACAAATTCATAGCGGTCCAGCGCAGCATCCTCAATCAGGCTCGATGCGCTCAATACGCTGGCACGCAAGTCGATCAGGCGGACCGCGGTTCCCATGTTGCGTACGTTGGACGGCTCCTTGTAAGTCCACGGATCACCGTAAAAGTCGAGCGGCGTCGCGGCCGTGTCACGCAAGGTTGATGAACCGAGCAAGGGCAACACTACGTACGGACCCGAGGCGACGCCCCAGCGACCGAGGGTCTGGCCAAAATCTTCTCTATGCTTTTGCAGTCCTGCTTCCGAGCCAATGTCGAGCAAGCCACCAAAGCCGAGCGTGCTGTTGACGGCGACCCGCATGAAGTCATTGAGGCCGTCTTCCACTTTGCCCTGCAACAGATTGTTGACGGCAGTCCAGACGTCGCCGAGGTTACCAAAAAAATTGCCGATGCCCGTCTGCACGAACTGCGGCACCACGTCTCTGTAGACGGTGGCAACAGGCTTGATGGCCACACGGTCGACGCCGTCGTTGAAGCTGAACATGGCGCGGTTGTAACCCTCAAACGGGTCCTGCGGATTCCGGGCGGTGGCACATCCGGAAATGGCAACTGCCAATACCAGCATCGAGATTCGTTTCAAAACAGGGTTCATTTACTTCCATCCTTTCCGTCAGCTGCCTTGCTGAACAAGAACTGAGTGATCAGATTCTCGAGCACCAGGGCCGATTGCGTCATTTTTATATTGTCACCGGCAGCGAGCAGATTCGTATCGCCACCTGGTTCTAGGCCTATGTACTGCTCCCCCAGCAAACCCGAAGTAAGGATTTTTGCCGAGCTATCTTTTGGAAATTTGTAGCGCGTTTCCATCTCAATCTTCACCGATGCCTGGAAACGATTATCGTCAAACGTAATATCGGCCACTCGACCAACCACCACGCCGGCGCTTTTGACCGGCGCACGCGCTTTGAGTCCGCCGATATTATCGAAACGCATCGTAACCGGATACGTTTGCGCGAAGGACAGCGAACTCAGGTTGCCGGCCTTCATGGCCAGAAAAAACAACGCGGCCGCACCCAGCAGCACAAACAGGCCGACCCATAAATCCAGTGATTTTCGTTGCATAAGCCCGTACCTTAACTAGTTATTGAATTGCGCGTTAAATTGCGCGTGATTTAATTGTGTATGCATTCAGTGCCGCGCCTTCAGTTAAACATCAGGGCCGTCATCAGGAAGTCCAGCCACAGCACCGTCAACGAACCGATGACCACCGTGCGCGTGGTAGCGCGCGCCACGCCTTCGGGCGTCGGCTGCGCTTCATAGCCCTGAAATAGCGCGATGAATGTGACGGCGATACCGAAGACAAAACTTTTCAGCACGCCGTTGGCAATATCTTGCCAGACATCAACACCACCCTGCATCTGTGACCAGAACGCACCTTCGTCAATTCCAATCATCTGCACACCAACAACGTAGCCGCCCACAATACCGACTGCACTGAAGATTGCCGCCAGCACGGGCATCGCGATCACGCCAGCCCAGAAACGCGGTGCCAGTACCCGTTGTATCGGATCAACGGCCATCATCTCCATCGCCGACAATTGCTCGCCGGCTTTCATCAGGCCAATTTCCGCCGTCAACGAGGTACCGGCCCGGCCGGCAAACAGCAGTGCCGTCACCACCGGTCCGAGTTCGCGCACCAGTGACAGCGCCACCAGCAAACCCAGCGCCTGTTCAGAGCCGTAGCGATTGAGGGTGTAGTAGCCCTGCAGTCCAAGGACAAAACCGACAAACAAGCCCGATACGGCAATGATGATCAGCGAATAGTTACCGACAAAATGAATCTGGTCGGTGATGAGTCGCGGCCTGCGCCAGAGCCCCGCAGAAGCCCGCAGGATAGTCAGGAAGGCGCGCGCCGCGTAGCCAATGTGCAGCAGGAAACCGGTTACCCGGCTACCCAGCGCCGCAATCGCATCAAGCATCATGCGCCCTCCAGACCGAGGTCTGCTGCCAGCGACTTGCCGGGATAGTGAAACGGTACGGGACCATCGACTTCCGCATGAACGAACTGCCGGACATACGGATCGGCAGATTCGCGCATTTGCGCAGGCGTTCCTTCAGCGACGATCTTGCCGGCCGAGAGAAAGTACACGTAATCCGCAATCAGAAAGGACTCGTTGACATCGTGCGACACCAGGATCGAGGTCGAACCGAGCACGTCATTGAGCTGACGAATCAGATTGGCGGTGACGCCCATCGAGATCGGGTCAAGGCCGGCGAACGGCTCGTCGTACATGATCAATTCAGGATCGAGTGCAATGGCGCGCGCCAGCGCAACGCGCCTGGCCATCCCGCCAGAGACTTCGGATGGCTTGAGTTGCGCCGCATTGCGCAAACCCACTGCCTGCAATTTCAGCAGCACCAGGTCGCGCAGCAATGCTTCAGGCAAATCAGTGTGTTCGCGCAGCGGGAAGGCCACGTTCTCGAACACGGTCAGATCGGTGAATAGCGCGCCATGCTGGAACAGCATGCCCATTTTGCGGCGCAAGCCCATCAATGCAGCGCTGGGCAATTCGTGCACCACTGCGCCATTGACCGTCACCGCTCCTGATTGTGGTGCCAACTGGCCACCGATCAGGCGCAATACCGTGGTTTTTCCGGAGCCAGATCCACCCATGACTGCAATGACTTTGCCACGTGGGAAATCCATCTGGACACCCGACAGGATCGGGCGTTCTCCATAAGCAAAATGCAGATCGCGAATTTGAACTAGATTGGGCACGGCGTGGGCAGGTAAAAGCAAAAGCGTGATTGTAATTCAGATCGGCACAATGCTATGTGCGCTGCACAACAAACTACGGAATGACTGTTTCAAAAAGTCATTCCGTTTGTTGCGAGAGAGGAATTAACGAGGCAGAACCGACTCGCCCATCAGGAATTCGTCGACAGCACGTGCGCACTGACGACCTTCACGAATCGCCCAGACGACCAGTGACTGGCCGCGCCGCATATCGCCGGCAGCGAACACCTTCGGTACCGAGGTCTGATAACAGCCGGCACCGTCGGTGGTCGCCTTGACGTTACCGCGACTGTCTTTTTCGACGCCGAATGCTTCCAGCACTTGCGCCACCGGCGACACAAAACCCATGGCCAGAAACACCAGGTCGGCTTTCAGTTCGAATTCCGAATTCGGCACTTCCTGCATGCGGCCGTCTTTCCATTCGACGCGGGCGGCGATGAGCTTGTCGACTTTGCCGTTCTTGCCTTCGAGACGCTTGGTGGCGACTGCCCAATCACGATCGCAACCCTCTTCGTGCGACGACGACGTGCGCAGCTTGGTCGGCCAGTACGGCCAGACCATCGGCTTGTTTTCTTCTTCCGGCGGCTGCGGCATCAGTTCGAACTGTGCGACCGACGCGGCACCTTGACGGTTCGAGGTTCCAACGCAATCCGAACCGGTATCGCCGCCACCGATGACGATGACATGCTTGCCGCTGGCGAGGATCTGATCCTTGACCTTGTCGCCGGCGTAGCTCTTGTTTTGCAATGGCAGGAAGTCCATTGCAAAGTGCACACCCTTGAGTTCGCGTCCCGGTACCGGCAAATCACGCGGTTGCTCCGCGCCACCGGCGACGATGACGGCGTCGAAGTCTTTTTCAAGTTGCTCCGGAAAGATGGTTTCCTTGGCCCAGTTGTTGACGTTCGACGGGAAGTCCTTGCCGATCAGGACACTGGTACGGAAGGTCACGCCTTCAGCCTGCATTTGTTCGACGCGACGGTCAATATGGATTTTTTCCATCTTGAAGTCAGGGATGCCGTAGCGCAGCAAGCCGCCAACGCGATCGCTTTTTTCGAATACGGTGACGTCATGACCAACCCGCGCCAGTTGCTGGGCAGCGGCCAGACCGGCAGGACCGGAGCCGACAATGGCGATCTTCTTGCCGGTTTTGGTGGCCGATGGCTGCGGTACGACCCAGCCATTTTCCCAGCCCTTGTCGATGATGAAATGCTCGATCGACTTGATGCCGACGGCGTCGCTGTTAATGCCCAGCGTGCAGGCACTTTCGCACGGTGCCGGGCAAATGCGACCGGTGAACTCGGGGAAGTTGTTGGTCGAGTGCAATGTCTCAAGGGCTTCGCGATAACTGCCGCGATACACCATGTCATTCCAGTCAGGAATGATGTTGTTGACCGGGCAGCCCGTATTGCAAAACGGGATACCGCAATCCATGCAGCGCGCGCCTTGTACTTTGGCTTCCGCGTCAGTCAGGTGCAGCGTGAATTCCTTGTAGTGCTTGGTGCGCAATTGCGGTGCTTCGCTCGCCTCTTTCAGGCGCTGAAACTCCATGAAGCCAGTTACTTTTCCCATGATCTATCCAGGTTGTACAACGTTTTTTGTTGATGCGGCTTCGGGCTGTCGCGCCGTGGCACTTGCTGTGCGATGGTCACGCGTGGGCACGAACGACCGTGCCCACCCTACCGGTTAATTACGCAGGTGTCTTTTCTTTGGTGGCCTTGGCTTTGCGGGCCGCGTCCATCTCACCCAATGCACGCTTGTACTCGGTCGGGAAGACCTTGACGAACTTGCTGCGCGAGGTGCTCCAGTCATCGAGCAAATTGCGTGCACGCGTACTGCCGGTGTATTTGAAGTGACGCTCGATCAGGCTCTTGAGAATCGCTTCATCGGTCTCGCCTTCACCGTTGCGTTGCAGACTGTGCCAGCAGGCCTTGTCGCCAATGGCTTCCTGCTCGGCACGCGGCACGACGACATCGAGCGCGACCATCGCCATATTGCAGCGCGACTCGAAGTCACCGTCCGGATCGTAGACATACGCGATCCCGCCCGACATGCCGGCAGCAAAGTTACGGCCGGTCTCGCCGAGCACGACGACGGTGCCGCCGGTCATGTATTCGCAACCATGATCGCCACTGCCTTCGACCACCGCGGTGGCACCGGAATTGCGGACCGCAAAACGCTCGCCAACCACGCCGTTGAGGAAGGCCTCACCGGCGATCGCGCCGTACAACACGGTATTGCCAGCGATGATGTTATCGACTGCGCGACCGCGGAATTCGGTGTTTGGCCGCACCACGATGCGTCCGCCCGACAAGCCCTTGCCGACGTAATCGTTGCCTTCGCCGACCAGATCGATGGTGATGCCATGCGCCAGGAAAGCGGCAGCCGACTGTCCGGCCGTGCCTTGCAGCTGAATATGGATGGTGTCATCCGGCAAACCTTCATGGCCGTATTTCTTGGCCACTTCACCGGACAGCATCGTGCCGACAGTCCGATTGCGGTTACGCACCGGCGAGATGAACGATACCCGCTCGCCTTTTTCGAGTGCTGCTTTTGCTTGAGCAATGAGCTTGTGATCGAGCGCATTGTCCAGGCCATGATCCTGCCCTTCGACGTGGTAGCGCGCTTCATCGGCAGGCATGTCCGGCAGATGGAAAATCCGGCTGAAGTCCAGACCCTTGGCTTTCCAGTGGGTCACGGCTTTTGACTTGTCGAGCAGGTCGGCACGGCCGATCAGTTCGTTGAACGTCGCAATGCCGAGCTGGGCCATGATCTGACGCGCTTCTTCGGCGACGAAGAAAAAGAAGTTGACGACATGTTCCGGCTTGCCCGAAAACTTTTCACGCAGCACCGGATCTTGCGTCGCGACGCCAACTGGGCAGGTATTCAGATGGCATTTGCGCATCATGATGCAACCCTCGACCACCAGTGGCGCTGTGGCGAAACCGACTTCATCGGCACCCAGCAGCGCGGCGATGACGACATCGCGACCGGTCTTGATCTGGCCATCGGCCTGAACGCGGATACGGCTACGCAGACGATTAAGCACCAGCGTTTGCTGGGTCTCGGCCAGACCAAGTTCCCACGGCGAACCGGCATGCTTGATCGACGACAGCGGCGACGCCCCCGTACCGCCGTCATGACCGGCGATGACGATGTGATCCGA
>CANFED010000106.1 GCA_947445995.1 Oxalobacteraceae bacterium
AGCGGCTGGAGCATTATCGAATACGTGTTTAGTTGCAACAAAAAAATACTCTTGAATTCTTCCGCAGCAGCGCCACCTGCGACTAATCATGAAAGCGCGTAATATCGACTTGCATGTCAGGGCATTCATTATGATTATTTATTGTGACCACCGTAGTTGAAGGACTTAGATACACGCATGGCAACCAAGCACGAAAACGGCACAGTACTCGTCCGGCAGACTCAGAAACTCAAGCCGCCGTCGATGTATCAGGTGTATTTGCTCAATGATGATTACACGCCGATGGAGTTCGTCGTGGCCATCATTCAGGAATACTTCAACAAGGATCGCGAAAACGCCACCCAGATCATGCTGATGGTGCATCGCGATGGTAAAGGGATGTGCGGCGTGTACCCCAAGGATATCGCGTCCACTAAAGTCGAATTGGTGTTAACACACGCAAGAAAGGCGGGGCACCCCCTGCAATGCGTGATGGAGGAAGCATGATTGCGCAGGAACTGGAAGTTAGTTTGCATATGGCGTTTGTCGAAGCTCGGCAAGCTCGTCACGAATTTATTACTGTAGAACATTTGCTGTTGGCCTTGGTGGATAACCCCTCCGCGGCCGAAGTATTGAGAGCCTGCGCCGTCAATATTGAAGACTTACGCAAGACACTGACCAATTTCATTGCGGACAATACGCCTACTGTCCCTGGTGCCAGCGAGGTGGATACTCAGCCAACGCTTGGATTCCAGCGCGTGATTCAGCGTGCCATCATGCATGTGCAATCTGCGTCGAACGGCAAGAAGGAAGTCACTGGCGCAAACGTACTGGTCGCGATTTTTGGCGAAAAAGATTCGCATGCGGTGTACTACTTGCATCAGCAAGGCGTAACCCGTCTTGATGTAGTCAATTTCATCTCGCACGGAGTGCGCAAGGACCAGCAGGCCGAGCCGCAAAAAGCACCTGAAAACGGTGAAGAAGCGCCGGCTGAAGGCCAGCAGAAGGAAAGCCCTCTCGACCAATTCACGCAAAACCTGAACAAGCTTGCGCTTGAAGGCAAGATCGATCCGTTGATTGGCCGTGAACCGGAACTCGAGCGGGTTGTACAAACCCTCTGCCGCCGTCGCAAGAACAATCCATTGCTGGTTGGCGAAGCCGGCGTTGGCAAGACTGCGATTGCCGAGGGACTGGCATGGCGCATCACTCAAAAGGAAGTGCCGGAAATCCTGCAAGACGCGATCGTCTATTCGCTTGATATGGGTGCGCTACTCGCTGGTACTAAATACCGGGGAGATTTCGAGCAGCGTCTGAAAGCTGTTCTCAAACAACTCAAGGACAGCCCGAACGGCATCCTGTTCATCGATGAGATTCACACCATCATCGGTGCCGGTGCGGCATCCGGTGGAACACTTGACGCATCGAATTTGTTGAAGCCTGCTTTGTCGAGCGGTCAGCTAAAGTGCATCGGCGCAACCACCTACACCGAGTATCGTGGCGTGTTCGAAAAAGACCATGCGTTGTCGCGTCGCTTCCAGAAAGTTGATGTCAACGAGCCGACCGTCGAGCAAACCATCCAGATCTTGCGTGGTCTCAAGTCGCGCTTCGAAGAACATCACGGCATCAAGTATTCGGCCTCGGCACTGACGACGGCTGCAGAACTCGCAGCACGGTTCATCAACGACCGTCATTTGCCGGACAAGGCGATCGATGTGATCGACGAAGCGGGCGCTGCACAGCGCATTTTGCCCAAGTCTAAGCAGAAAAAGACCATCGGCAAGGCCGAGATCGAGGACATCATCGCCAAGATCGCGCGCATTCCGCCGCAGTCCGTCAACCAGGACGACCGCAGCAAATTGCAAACGATCGAACGCGACCTGAAAAATGTCGTCTTCGGTCAGGAGCCAGCGATCGAAGCACTGTCGTCAGCGATCAAGATGGCCCGTGCCGGTCTGGGCAAAACCGACAAGCCGATCGGATCGTTCCTGTTCTCCGGTCCGACCGGTGTCGGCAAGACCGAGGTGGCCAAGCAATTGGCATTCGTTCTCGGTATCGAGCTGATCCGGTTCGACATGTCGGAGTACATGGAGCGTCATGCGGTCAGCCGCCTGATTGGCGCACCACCGGGCTACGTCGGTTTTGATCAGGGCGGGTTGCTGACGGAAGCCATCACCAAGAAGCCTCATGCTGTCTTGCTGCTCGATGAAATCGAAAAAGCGCACCCGGATATCTTCAATATCCTGTTGCAGGTGATGGATCATGGCACGCTGACGGACAACAACGGTCGCAAGGCAGATTTCCGCAATGTGATCATTGTCATGACGACCAATGCCGGTGCCGAGAGTTTGCAGAAACGTTCGATCGGTTTCACCGAGAAGAAGGAAGCCGGCGACGAGATGGAAGATATCAAGCGGATGTTTACGCCTGAGTTCCGAAATCGCATCGATTCGATTATCAGCTTCGGTGCACTGAACGAAGAGATCATCCTGCGCGTTGTCGACAAGTTCCTGATGCAGCTGGAAGAACAACTGCATGAGAAAAAAGTCGATGCGATCTTCACAGAGAAGTTGCGCAGTTTCCTCGGCAAGAAGGGTTTCGATCCGCTGATGGGTGCACGACCAATGGCGCGTCTGATTCAGGACATGATCCGCAAGGCACTGGCCGACGAGCTGCTGTTTGGCAAGCTGGTCAGTGGCGGGAAAGTGACCGTCGATCTTGATGACAAAGACCAGATCAAGCTGGACTTCTCGGACGGTGACAGCACGCCTCCGCCAGCCGCACCGCAAGAGACACTCGAAGTCGAGTAATCACTGGAGTGCAAATAAAAAAGCCCGGATCGTGAAAACGATCCGGGCTTTTTTGCATGGAAAAATCAGGGTAGTAACGGTTTTTGCATCGCCTGTTTGGCGTGAATATCCGTGATTGCCTTGTCAATGGCCGCTAGCCGGAACGTTGTCGCAGGATGCAATGCCGTATAGCCATTGGTCGTAGTGATTGGATACTGGCCGGCAAGGCCTTCCCAGAACGCCGATGCACCGTCAATATCGTAGCCCGCTCGCGCTGCCATGAGCAGCCCCGTCACATCTGCCGCCGCATCAAAGCTCTGGCTATAGGGCTTGATGCCTGCCGTGCCATTGACCATCCCCAGGTCGGGATTGATCCGGATCAGATTGTCGATCACACCGGCGATGGTGGCGCTGCTGCGCAATCGCATCGGGTGCCCCAGCGCGTTGTGGGCCATTTCGCGCGCCAGTACATAGGCCAGCTGCTGGTCCGACTTGGCATAAGTCAGCATGCCGCGCGTCACCAGCACGCGGTAGCCATCCGAATACGCATTGACGGCATCGGTATTGCCCAGTTCGACCCGGAACGCGCACGCCATCGTGAGTGGTACGTCCAGCACCAGTTGGCGGTTGTTGCGCAAGACGGTCAGTTTGACATTGCTGCGCGACGTCACCATCGGTGCCAATAGCGCGGCGGCCTGTCGTTCGGCGTTGGGACCTTGCGGCAGCGATTTGTCATTGACCGACAGCAGGCTATCGCCACGCAGTACACCGACCTTGTCGGCTCCGCTGCCGGGGAGCACGCCGGTAACGCGCAAGCGTTCATCGAGCTGGAGCAGTTTTTGCGCGGCCGGGATGAACTCGGTCGAATACGAATATTTGGTTTTTGCCGTAAAGCCGAGCAAGCGGCGCGCATTGCGTTTGCACAGTGCCGGATTATTCACCAGCAAGGGGCCGGCTATCCGATCCAGCCGGTCTTGCATGTCAACGATCTGGCGTAGCGCAGTTTCTTCTGCCGATGTCACCACGGGCACCGGCGCAGGTGTGACGGGGACCGGTGCGACTGTTTTGGTGACGGTGGATGCGGACGAATCAGGCGCTGTGGTCGGACCTGGCGTCGCGCAGGCGGCCAGCAGTATGGCAACGCCAAGGGCGATCAAGGTTGAACGGCCACGCTGTCTAGTCAGTTCAACCACACCATGCATTTTTTTTTCCATTAATGTTTTCCAGTACTACCGAAACCTGCTTCGCCGCGGGCACTGTCGGCAAAGTCCTCGACCACATGAAAACCGACCTGCAGCACCGGCACGATGACCAGTTGGGCAAGTCGGTCCATTGGTTCCAGCGTGAATGCGGCCTGACCGCGATTCCAGGTCGATACCATCAATTGACCCTGGTAATCGGAGTCGATCAGTCCGATCAAGTTCCCCAGCACGATACCGTGCTTGTGTCCCAAGCCGCTACGCGGCAGGATCATCGCTGCATAACCGGGATCGGCAAGGTGGATGGCCAGGCCGGTCGGCACCAGATGAGTTTCGCCAGGCTGGAGGGTCAGGGGGGCATCGAGGCAGGCACGCAAGTCGAGGCCGGCGCTGCCGCTGGTGGCATAGGCCGGCAACAGGTCTTGCATGCGTGGGTCGAGGATTTTGATGGCGATGGTTTTGAGGGTCATGGCGGAGTCACTGAACATGCATGCGCAGGCGCTCGCTGATCTCGGTGATCAGCTGGCGCGCCAGTAGCTGTTTGTGCGCAGGCGGGAAATGAATTTCGGTATTGGCATCGAACAGCACCAGTTCGTTGTCGTCCTTGCCGAAGGTGGAGTGCGCGATGTTACCAACCAGTAGCGGCACGTTCTTGCGGATGCGCTTGGCTTTGCCATGCTGGAGCAGGTCTTCGGATTCCGCTGCGAATCCGACGCAATAGGGCTTGTCGGGCAGCGCGGCAACGGTCGCGAGGATATCCGGATTGGGCGTAAATTCGAGCGGCGGCATGGCACCATCGGCTGCTTTTTTCAGCTTCTGCTCACTGGCATTGGTGACGCGCCAGTCGGCGACGGCGGCAACAGCAATGAAGAGATCCTGACCGCTTGCGTGGCTCAGTACGCTATCGAACATTTGCTGCGCCGTTTGCACATCAATACGATGCACGCCGGTCGGGGTGGCGAGGGCCGTCGGACCGGACACCAGTATCACTTCGGCACCGGCTTCACGGGCGGCGCGGGCCAGCGCATACCCCATTTTTCCCGACGATAAATTGGTGATGCCGCGCACCGGATCAATCGGTTCGAAGGTCGGGCCGGCCGTGATCAGCACGCGTTTGCCGAGCAGGACCTTGGGCTGAAAGGCAGCGATCACGTCGTCGAGCAATTGCAGTGGTTCGAGCATGCGGCCCATGCCGGTTTCGCCGCAGGCCTGGTCGCCTGCATCCGGTCCGAGGAGTTGCACACCATCGGCGACGAGCTGCTTGACATTGCGTTGGGTGGCGGCGTTCTGCCACATCTCGACATTCATGGCCGGTGCAATCAGCAGCGGCAGCATGGCGGGGCGTGCAACGCACAGGGTCGAGAGCAAATCATCGCAGCGACCCTGCGCCAGCTTGGCGATGAAGTCGGCCGAGCAGGGCGCGATGACGATTGCATCGGCGTTGCGGGTCAGGTCGATGTGCGCCATGTTGTTGGCGATGCGGGCATCCCATTGATCGGTGTAGACCGGATTGCCGGACAGTGCCTGCATCGTCACCGGTGTGATGAAGTGGGTCGCCGCGTCGGTCATGACGACCTGTACGGTAGCACCTGACTTGATCAATGCCCGCGTCAGCTCGGCGGCCTTGTAACCGGCGATGCCGCCGGTCAGTCCCAGTACGATATGTTTTCCTGCCAGATCCATGAAGTCTCCGCTGGGTTATTTGTTGACGCGACGCAGTTCGTCGAGCACGAACAGGATGGCACCGATACAGATGGTGCTATCGGCCACGTTGAAGGCAGGCCAGTGCCAGCCAGCGAAATGGATATCGAGGAAGTCGATCACGTAGCCGTGCATGCCGCGATCAATGACGTTGCCAACAGCACCGCCGAGGATCAGGGTCAGCGCCCAGCAGAACAGGCGCTGACCGGCATTACGCTTGAGCAGGTAAATGATGAAGACCGCCGCTGCGGTGCCGAGGACAGTAAAGAAATACCGCTGCCAGCCAGACTCATTGGCCAGGAAGCTGAACGCAGCCCCCTGGTTATGCACCAGCACCAAGTTAAAAAAAGACGTGACCGGTAGCGATTCGCCATACGTGAACAGCTTGGTGATCGTGATCTTGGTCAGCTGGTCAATCAGGACGATGATCGCAGCGATGCCCAGCCATGAGCCGAGGCCCGATTGTGGCTTGGTTGAAAAACGGTTTTTGGTAGCCATAAAATCAGTCAGTCAGAGAAAGCAAAGGTTAAACAGGATTACGCAAAATGGCGTGTTTCACCGACACCAAACAGATTGGCCACGCAACGGCCGCACAGTTCTGCATGTGCGGCATCGCTGCCAACATCGGCCCGGTAATGCCAGCAACGCTCGCATTTTTGTTCGGTGGAGGGTGTGACGATGACCGCTTCGTCGGTCTCGGCGGCGACCTGGCTGACGCTCGCCTGCGAGGTAATCATCACGAAGCGCAAGTCGTCGCCCAGGCTACTGAGCAGATCGAATTTCGCGCCACTGGCACGCAGTTCGATTTCGGCTTGCAACGACGAACCGATGCCACCGGCGATGCGCACTTCTTCGAGCTGCTTCGAGACTTCGGTACGGACTTCGCGCAAGGCAGCGTAACGCTGCAGCAATGCATCGGCGTCCGCCACAGCCGGTACTTGCCATCCGGTTTGCGTGAAGATAGTCTCGTCGCTGGCCGCAAACGCGGCAGGGTCGGCAAAGAGTGCCCAGGCTTCTTCGGCCGTGAACGACAGCACTGGTGCCATCAGGCGCAGCAGCGTGTGCGTGATATGCCAGAGCGCAGTCTGGGCCGAGCGGCGCGCGACCGAGCCGACACCGGCGGTGTAAAGCCGGTCCTTGAGCACATCGAGATAGAAGCCGCCCAAGTCTTCGGAGCAGTACATCTGCAATTTCGACGTTACCGGATGGAATTCATGGATCTCGTAATGCGCCATGATTTCAGCCTGCAATTGCGTGATGCGGGCCAGTGCGTAGCGGTCCACTTCGAGCATGTCAGCGACGGGCACGGCATTGGCGGTCGCATCGAAGTCCGACGTATTGGCCAGCAAAAAGCGCAGCGTGTTGCGGATGCGGCGATAGCTTTCGGTGACGCGTTTGAGGATTTCATCGGAGATCGACAGTTCGCCCGAATAGTCGGTCGAACCGACCCACAGGCGCAGGATATCGGCACCCAGCGAGTCAGCGATTTTTTGCGGCGCGACCACGTTGCCGACCGACTTGGACATTTTCTTGCCCTCGCCATCGACGACAAAACCATGCGTGAGCAAGGTCTTGTAGGGAGCGCAGCCATTGAGCATCGACGACGTCAGCAACGACGAATGGAACCAGCCGCGATGCTGGTCCGAACCTTCGAGGTACAGGTCGGCCGGAAAGTGCGACGACTGCGCATGCGAACCGCGCAGCACGGTCTGGTGCGTGGTGCCGGAATCGAACCAGACATCGAGCGTGTCCTTGTTCTTGATGTACTGGTCGGCCTCGTCACCGAGCAAGTCTTTCGGTTCGATCGTCAGCCAGGCATCGATGCCGGCGACTTCCACGCGCTTGGCAATTTCTTCGAGCAATTCGGGCGTGCGCGGATGCAGGTCACCGGTTTCCTTGTGCACGAAAAAGGCCATCGGCACACCCCACTGGCGTTGTCGCGACAGCGTCCAGTCAGGCCGGTTGGCAATCATCCCATGCAGGCGCGCCTTGCCCCAGCCCGGATAAAACGTAGTCGCATCGACGCCGGCCAGCGCGGTTTCGCGCAGGGTCGGGCCGCCATCTTTGGGCGTACGATCCATGCCGGCAAACCACTGCGACGTGGCGCGGTAGATGATCGGCGTCTTATGGCGCCAGCAATGCATGTAGCTGTGATCGAACATCACCAGCTTCAACAGCGCACCAGCTTCATCGAGCTTGCTGCAGATCGGCTTCGAGGCTTCCCAGATCGTCATGCCGCCGAAGAACGGCAGCCCTGACGCATAGCGGCCATCGCCCATCACCGGGTTGAGCATCTCGTCATCCTTCATGCCATGCGCGCGGCAGGACAGGAAGTCATCGACGCCATAGGCGGGCGACGAGTGGACGATGCCGGTGCCGGTGTCGAGCGCAACATACTCGGCCAGATAGATCGGCGAGAGGCGGTCGTAACCGGGATCGGTGTCGGCCAGCGGATGCTTGAAGGCGATCAGCGAGAGTGCCTCGCCCTTGCAGGTGGCCAGTACGCTGCCTTCAAAACCATAGCGTTTCAGGCAGGCTTCCACCAGGTCGGCCGCCAGGATCAGTAGCAGCGGTTCGCCATTGCGCGTGGTTTGGACCAGCGCGTAATCGAATTCGGGATGCACGTTCATCGCCTGATTGGCCGGGATGGTCCACGGTGTGGTGGTCCAGATCACGCAATAGCCGCGCTCGGTGGGCAGTGATGACAGGCCAAAGGCGGCGGCGATTTTTTCGGGCTGGGCAAAGGCGAAGCCGACATCGATGGCCGGGTCGCGCTTGTCCTGGTATTCGACTTCGGCTTCGGCCAGCGCCGAACCGCAATCAAAGCACCAGTTGACCGGCTTGAGGCCACGGTACACGTAACCTTTTTGCAGGATGGTGCCGAGCGCACGCAGCTCGTCGGCTTCATTGCCGAAGTTCATCGTGGTGTACGGGTTGTCCCATTCGCCGAGCACGCCCAGCCGGATGAAATCGAGCTTCTGGCGTTCGATCTGGACGGTCGCATAGGCACGCGATTTTTCCAGCACGTCGGCTGTCGGCAAGCTCTTGCCGTATTGTTTTTCGATCTGGATCTCGATCGGCATGCCGTGGCAATCCCAGCCCGGCACGTACGGTGCATCGAAGCCGGCCAGATTGCGCGACTTGACGACGATGTCCTTGAGTACCTTGTTGACCGCATGGCCGATGTGGATGTCGCCATTGGCGTACGGCGGGCCGTCGTGCAGCACGAACATCGGACGGCCTTTGGCGGCCTTGCGCACGCGTTCGTAGAGTTTCTTTTCCTGCCAGGACTTGATCCATTGCGGTTCGCGCTTGGCGAGATCACCGCGCATCGGGAACGGCGTATCGGGCATGTTGACCGGATACTTGCTGGCAGGTTTTCCACCGGCTTTGCCGGCAGGTTTGTTCGGTTTGTTATCGGACATGGGATTTCTTCGAAGAGGGTCTGGAGTCGGGTGCGGCGGGCTGGTCAGTGACCTGATCCCGCCGATCGGTGCATGCGATGAAGCGCGTCAAATTCGGTCTGTCGCCGATAACGCCACTGCGCCGGCATCACGAAAATAGCCGCGTGCGTTGTTGGCATCGTTGGCGATGGCTGCTGTCAGCGTGGGCAGGTCAGTGTACTTTTCTTCGGAGCGCAGCTTCTTCAGGAATTCGATCCGGATCAGTTTGCCATAGCAGTTGGCCGCGAAGTCGAACAGATGTGTTTCAAGAAGTACACGCCCGCTGTCATCGACGGTCGGACGCACGCCGATACTGGCCACGCCCGGCAGCGGTTGCGCGGCCAGGCCGTGCACTTGCACGACGAAGATGCCGCTGAGCGCCGGATGCTTGTGGGTGACAGCCAGATTGAGGGTCGGAAAGCCGATGGTGCGACCGAGCTTCTTGCCGTGGATGACATGGCCCGAAATCGCATACGGATGGCCCAGCATTTGTTTGGCCTGGGCGAAGTAGCCGGCTTCAAGCGCAGCGCGGATCGCCGACGACGAAATCCGGGTGCCGTCATGCTCGACGGTCGGCAGGGTCTCGACATGGAAACCATAGCGCCGGCCAGCCTCGATCAGCATCGCGATATTGCCGGCACGGCGCGCGCCGAAACAGAAGTCTTCGCCGACCATCAGCCATTTCACATGCAGGCCGTCGACCAGAATGTCGCGGATGAATTCTTCGGGCGTCAGCGCGGCGAAATGCGCATTGAAATGCTGGACGATGACGCGATCGATGCCAGCCTGATTCAGTGAGCGCAATTTGTCACGCAGATTGGCGATGCGGGCAGGGGCCTTGGTCGGATCGCCCTGGACCTGAGCGAAGTATTCGCGCGGGTGGGGTTCGAACGTCATCACTGCCGAATCGAGTCCGAGCTTGCCGGCGGCTTCGGAGACGCGCGCCAGCAAGGCCTGATGACCGAGATGGACACCATCGAAATTGCCGATCGTCAGTGCGCAGGGCGCACGGGACGCAGCATTGGGTAATCCGCGAAATACCTTCATGGGGTCACAGTGGGGAGCAATCGGAAAGCCTTGGATTATAGATGCTTTCGGTGGCTTTCTTGCTGGAAGAGCAGGATAACCACATCCTGCTCTTCCGCCGTCACTGAACGCGCGCCTTCTCGCAGCGCGACTTGCTGCCCTCGACCTGGCAACGGTTGACCTGACGGCCTGCGGTATCCCATACCCGCACGTCCCATTGCCGTGCGCCACTGCGCTCCATCGTCATGTAACCGAAGCCGCCGGTCCATGCACTGACATTGTCCACGATGGCACCGGGTGCCGGCGTGGCATCGGCTGGCAGGATGTCAGGCAACGGCACCAGATCTTCCATCGTGCCCGAGAAGCCGGCGATGAACTGGCTGGGATGCGCGCTGGCAAAGCTGACCTGCTGCCACAGATGGGTATGGCCCGACAGCAGTGCATCGATGCGCGGCGGCATGATCAACGGATTGATCGCCCCAAAAACCGATTGGACTCCCTGATTGCCGGGCAGGACGTCAATGCCGCCCTGTTTGTTTTTGTGGGCATAGAACCCGAGGATAGGCTGGTGGTTTGTGCCAATGTTGTAGCCGGCTTGCTGCGATAGTTGTTCGACCTGACGATACATCGCGCGGTATTTGTCGACGCGGACATCATCCGCTGCGATCGGGCCGCCGGTCGTATTGGAGGTGTCGAGCACGATGACTTGCGCATTGCCGCCGAGCGGTACGGCATACGGATCGCTGAAGTCACCCCGGACATCATTGACGGCATCGTTGCAGTCGCGTCCGACTAGCAGCGGACGCGGATCGAGCATGCGCCACCAGCCCTGGCCGGCGCGGCTGCAGGATTCGTGATTGCCGCGCACCAGAACCCACGGTGCAGCTCGCAGCAAGGGCGCCCCCGGCGTGAAAAAATCATCGCGCCAGGCATCCCAGCCATAGCCCCAGCTACTGCCGGCGCAACCCGCATTGCCATCGGGGCAGGCGTTTTCGCGATAGTGATAATCGCCGACATGGATGACCAGGTCAGGCTGCC
>CANFED010000107.1 GCA_947445995.1 Oxalobacteraceae bacterium
CGTGCCACTGAGTGCGATCGGACGCGAAATTTTGCAGCAGTTGTAAAAGGCCGGTTTGTCAGTCGCCGGCAATTGTCATGCTTTCGATGAGCACCGATCCGGTTTGCTTGGTGCCGCGCAAATAGGTGTCAGTACCGATCGCGACGATCTGTTTGAACATGGTTTGCATGTTTCCGGCGATGGTGATTTCTTCGACCGGATACTGGATCACGCCGCCTTTGACCCAGAAGCCGGACGCACCACGCGAGTAATCGCCAGTGACATAGTTGGTGCCCTCACCCATCAGTTCCGTAACCAGCAGGCCGGTCCCCAATTTTTTGAGCATGGCCTTGAAGTCATCGGTCGGCTTCGTCAGACGGGACGACATGGTCAGATTGTGCGAGCCACCGGCATTGCCGGTACTTGGCATGCCCAACTTGCGCGCCGAATAGGTCGACAGAAAATATCCCTGCACGATGCCATCGACGACGACATCACGCGCACGCGTGCGGCAACCCTCATCATCGAACGGAGCCGAACCAACCGCACCGATGAGGTAAGGATCTTCGGCAATGCGGATGTGATCGGACAGCGCCTGCTTGCCGAGCGAGTCGAGCAGAAACGTTGATTTGCGATACAGCGCGCCACCCGAGACCGCCTGCACGAAGGTGCCCAGCAAGCCGACCGCCAGCGGCGCTTCGAACAGCACCGCACATTTGCGGGTCGACAACTTGCGTGCGCGCAGTCGGGCCAGCGCGCGTTCTGCGGCATAACGGCCGATGGCTTCGGGACTGGCCAGTCGTTGCGGATCACGCTGCGACGAATACCAGTCATCGCGCTGCATGCCGGCACCGCGACCGGTAATTGGCGAGACCGACATCGTGTGTCGTGAAAACGCATAGCCGCCCATGAAATCACGCGTGTTGGCCATTACGAATTGCGAGTGCTGCGCATAAACGCCGGCACCTTCGCTGTTGGTGACGCGCGGGTCGACCGCAAAGGCGGCCGCCTCGCAGCGCTGCGCCAGCAGGACCGCCTGGGCGGTATCGATATCCCAGTGGTGATAGAGCTGCAAGTCACGCGGATTTTTTTCGTACTGATCAGAATCCGGCAGACCGGCGCAATCGTCTTCGGCGGTGAAGCGGGCGATGTTCCAGGCCGCTTCGACAGTGGCTTTCAATGCCGGCTGCGAGAAGTCGGAGGTGTCGGCATTGCCGCTGCGCATATGGCCTTCACTGCCGAGGTACAGCGTCACCGACACGCCCTTGTCCTTGTTTTGTTCGATGGTTTCAACCCGGCCCTTGCGCACCGTCACCGATAATCCCTGTGCTTCGTTGACTTCGACGGACGCGTCAGACGCACCGGCTTGCCGGGCGTAGCGCAAAACATCTTGCGTCAGTTGCTGCATTTGCTCCTGGGTATGACTAAATACGGGTGCGCTCATGGATGGATTTCGGGGACTGGGCGGTAAAGCGGTTATGATAGCAGTCGTTTACAGAATGGCTTTGCGCCTTACCACTTCATCATGCCTAATCCCAATCGCGGCAACTGCGGCTTCCAATCGACCGAGTTCGAACAGGAATACGACCGCCCTTCCAAGTCCCAACTCAAGCGCGACATGACTGCGCTGCAAAAGCTCGGTGCCGAGCTGGTTGCCGAAGCACGCGACCGCGTCAAGCGCGTACCGATGCCCGAAGATGTGCGCGAAGCCATCCTTGAGTGCCAGCTGATCAAGGATCACGAAGGTCGCCGCCGCCAACTGCAATACGTTGGCAAAAAAATGCGCACGCTGAACGACGACGAACTCGCCGCCATCCAGCGCACGCTCGACAGCTGGCGTGGTCTGTCGAAAGCCGACACGAACGCGATGCATGCACTGGAGCGTCGCCGCGACAAATTGCTCACTGATGAAAAAGTCCTGACCGACCTGCTCGACCAGAACCCGGAACTTGATGCGCAGCATTTGCGCGGTCTGATCCGCAATGCGCGCAAGGAACAGGCTGAAAGCAAGCCGCCCAAGGCCTATCGCGAACTGTTCCAGATCCTCAAGCAGGTTGCTGCCAAGTCCAAGCCCGATGACGAAGTCGATGATGACAGCGACGAAGACTGAAATGCCCGATCCGGATTTGCTGCGCATCGGTCTGATCTCGGTGTCCGATCGTGCGTCAGCAGGGGTCTATGAAGACCAGGGGATTCCGGCATTGCGCGACTGGTTTTCCAGTGCGCTAACCAGCCCGTGGGTCATCGTGACTCGCCTGATTCCGGATGAGCGCGTCGCAATCGAAGCGGCACTGGTCGAACTGGTGGATGTCGAGCATTGCCATCTGGTGCTGACTACCGGTGGGACCGGCCCGGCACGACGCGATGTGACACCGGAAGCGACACTGGCGATCGCCACCAAGGAGATGCCGGGATTTGGCGAGCAGATGCGTCAGATCAGCTTGCGCTTTGTGCCGACCGCGATCCTGTCGCGACAGGTGGCCGTGATCCGCGAAACCACTGGCCACGCGGCACTGATCATGAATTTGCCCGGTCAGCCGAAGTCGATTCGCGAAACGCTGGAAGGGTTGAAAGATACCGACGGCAAGCAACTGGTCGCCGGCATTTTTGCCGCCGTACCGTATTGCGTCGACCTTATTGGTGGTCCGTACATCGAAACCGATGCGACTGTCTGCACCGTCTTCCGACCGAAATCTGCGTTGCGAATCAAGCCGACCTGAACACTTTTCCCCATTTACCATGACCACTTCCCTGCTCGACTGCATCGTCCTCGAATCCTCCCCCAACCCCACCGCCGCGGTCATCTGGCTGCATGGACTGGGTGCCGATGGCAATGACTTCGCACCGGTCGTGCGCGAACTGGATTTGTCCGGCTGTCCGGGTATCCGTTTTGTTTTTCCGCATGCGCCAACAATGCCGGTGACCGTCAACAACGGTTATGTCATGCGCTCGTGGTACGACATCCTCGGCACCGATCTGGTCCGGCGCGAGGATGAAGCCGGCTTGCGCAAGTCGCAACTGGCCATCGAGCAATTGATTGCCCACCAGATCGCGTCGGGCATTCCCGCCAACCGGATCGTGCTGGCCGGATTTTCGCAGGGTTGCGCAATGACGCTGCAAACCGGTTTGCGCCATCCGGAGCAACTGGCTGGCTTGCTGTGTCTGTCGGGTTACGTGCCGCTCAACGCCAAAGTGGCGCAAGAACGCCATCCGGCCAACCAGCACACGCCGGTCTTCCTGGCCCATGGCGAAAGCGATCCGGTCATACCGATTGCGCGTGCCGAACAGTCGCGTGACTTGCTGCTTTCACTGGGCTACGCCGTGGAATGGCACAACTATCCGATGCAGCATTCGCTGTGTCCGCAAGAGATCGATGCGATAGGTGCGTGGTTCAGAACAACCCTGCGGGCGTAGGCCCTGCCGCCGTCCATGACGGGTGCATCGGCTGCGAGTAAGACCTCCGTAAGGTCTGCCCGCGTGCGTGATGCGCGATCACATTGCGTGTCACAGTACCGCATCAAATAGTCCCCTCCCCCTCAAGGTTTGACCTGCCACCTTTCGATGGAACCCAGACGCCCGATCCATTCACCAATACGTGAATGCGACTTGGCAAGCAAGCCGCGTCATTGGAACATTTACCGGGGAAATAACATGAGAATTGGTCACGGACATTTACTTCGAGCACTAGTCGACAAATGCGAAGCGGCAATCAATGATGTGGTGGACATGGTCAAGACTGCGATCTCGACTTGTACCGCAGCAGTCAAGGGCGTGTTAACCGCAGCGCTGGCCGTAGCGAAAGCAGCGGCTACAGGTGACATGAAAGCACTAGCAATCGCTTGTGTGGGCCTGGCTACCAGCATTGGCGACATGGCATCGGCACCGTTTGGCATGGTGGAAGAGGCGGCAATGGGAGTCGTCAAAAAGGTCATGGTTACCGTGGCCAAGGCACTTCCCATCAGCGACAAAATTGTTGCCAAGATTACTGAAGGACTCGATGCGGCCACCACCTTTGCCGACATGGCTAACCCGGCGGCACTTCTCGCCGAAGGTGCAAAAATGGCGGCAGGACTGCCAAATTCTATCGAAGATCTCGCCGGTGAAGTGTCGTCTCTAGCAAGCAAAACTGACGCTACGCCGTCTCAAACTGCGACTACGGCAAAAGAAACTACCGTGTAGAACTGATTGACCTCACACCGATCCCGTCAAGGATCAGTTTGTGTGAGGCAATTACTTGAATACGACCGTCTTCGATCCGTTCAACAGAATCCGGTGTTCAACGAACCACTTCACTGCACGCGCGAGCACGACGCATTCGACATCACGACCAATGGCCGTGAGTGTCTCCGGGTTCATCGCGTGGTCAACCCGTTCGACATCCTGCTCGATGATCGGACCTTCGTCGAGATCGCCAGTGACAAAATGGGCGGTCGCGCCGATCAGTTTGACGCCGCGTTCGTGCGCCTGCGCGTAGGGTTTGGCACCTTTGAAACTGGGCAGGAAGGAATGATGAATATTGATCGCCTTGCCGCGAAATGCCTCACACAAATCCGGTGACAAAATTTGCATGTAGCGCGCCAGCACGATCAGGTCAATATCATGCGTTTCTACCAGCTCGAGGATTTTTTGTTCCTGACGTTGCCGGTCCGCAGCCGAGGCGCCAGCGGCCAGCGGCAAGTGATGGAACGGAATGTTGTAGCTCGCTGCCAGTTGATAAAACTCGGTATGGTTGGAAACGATCGCCGGTATCTCGACGGGCAGCAAACCGCTGCGATAACGGAACAGCAGGTCATTGAGACAATGGCCGATCTTCGACACCATCAGCATCATCTTCGGTTTCTTGGCCGCGTCATTGAGTTGCGCCGTCATCTGCATCGTGGCCGCCAGGGCTGCGACGCCGGTGCGCAATTGTTCGCTGCTCACTGCCGCGTCTTCTGCCGAAAAATGGACCCGCATGAAGAACAGTTTTGACTGCGCGTCACCGAACTGGGCCGAATCAATAATATTGCAACCATGTTCGGCCAGGAAGCCGGACACGCGGTGGACGATGCCGCGCTGGTCAAGGCAGGAAAGAGTGAGGATATATTCGGGATGCATCATCGGGAGGGGCAACAATCCGCAGACAAAAAAGAGCCGCTATTGTCGCATGGGGTCATCGCACGAAGAGCGACTACCAGCCACAATTTCGCTGGTCGCGCGAGGGCAACACTTCCGAGCTCAATCCATGCCGGAGCAGGACAGTGCGGGCAAGCTACCTGCCCGTACTGCCCTGTCAGGATCACACCACCGACTTGGCCACTGACAAGTTGCGTGGCGCACCAATCGCCCCAACTTGCACGTCGCCGGATAGCTGGCCACCCTCTTCGATGACGACCTTGCCATAACGAATCTTGCCGGAGACTTTGCCGGTCGAATAAATCACCAGCTTCTGGCGCACGGTCAGTTCGCCATCAAATTCGCCGCGGATTTCGGCAATGTCGATTTCTGCCGAACCCTTGAACGCGCCACTTTCAGCGATCTGGATGACGCGGGAATCCATCGTTGCTTCTACCCGGCCCTCGACCACGAGCGTGTCACAATCGGTGATCTCGACACCCTTGAGCTTGATATTCGGGCCGACGATGAGTTTGCTGCCGACTTCATTGGTGCTCGACATTTCTGACGGAGCAGGTGCTGCCGGAGTATGCGATGCGCCGCCAGCAGGGGTGGCAGCGCCACCGAGCGTCGATGTCTTGGAGATGCCTGAGCCGCTACCTAACGTGCTGCTACCACTGCTGCTAAATGGCGAAGCTGGCGTGGCTGGCGTAGCAGTGTCGCGCTTGCCGAAAAGTGTTTCTGATCGAAGCATGATATCTCCTGAAAATGCAATCCTGAAAAATGCATTGGTTGTAATGATGATGGTGTGAAATAGGCCGGGCCGGTACTGCGCGGAACGACAGACAGTCTCACCTCTGTCTTGCTGAACCGTGATGATTGAAGCATCTAGTTACTTGTTGGCGCAAGCCCTGACGAGCAAAACATTGAGCCAAATCTCGTTTGTACTCGCGAATTTGAGCTAGTGTCTTTTGAATAAGTTCAAAAATTGTTACACTTTCATAAAAAAGCACGATCGTTCCAAACTAAGCTATATTGCTAGGCCAACCACAACAAGGAGACCACCATGTCCGCGTCATCGATTGCATCCGCACTGATCAACCAGCAATATCGTCTCGCCGCTCGCCCAGTCGGCCTTCCCGTCGACAGTGACTGGCGCTTCACCACCGAACCGGTACCCGAAATTAGCGAGGGGGAAGTGCTACTGAAAACGATTTACCTGTCGCTCGATCCGGCCATGCGCGGCTGGATGAATGAAGGAAAATCCTATATCCGTCCGGTCGCCATTGATGAAGTCATGCGGGCTGGCGGCATCGGCAAAGTCTTGGCTTCGAAATCGGAAAAATTCGCGGTAGGTGATTTTGTCAGCGGCGGACTGGGGGTGCAAAGTTACTGGACCGGCTCGGCCAATGACAAGGACGCCGCGCTGGTGAAGGTCGATCCGGCCGTCGCACCGTTGCCGAAATATCTGAATGCACTCGGCATGCCGGGCATGACGGCCTACTTTGGCCTGACCGAAGTCGGCCAGCCGAAGGCCGGTGAAACCGTAGTGGTATCCGGCGCTGCCGGCGCGGTAGGACAAACTGTCGGGCAGGTAGCCAAGCATCTGGGATGCCGCGTGGTTGGTATCGCCGGCGGTGCCGAAAAATGCGCGTTCGTGGTGGATGAACTGGGCTTCGACGCCTGTATCGATTACAAGAACGGCTCGGTCAGGGATGGCCTGAAAGAGCACTGTCCGAAGGGCGTCGACGTGTACTTTGATAATGTCGGCGGCGAGATTCTCGACACTGTCTTAACCCGCATCAACCTGAAAGCCCGCATCGTCATCTGCGGCGCGATTTCGCAATACAACAACACGACCGCCGTCAAAGGGCCGGCCAATTACCTGTCGCTGCTGGTCAACCGCGCACGCATGGAAGGCATCGTTGTTTTTGATTATGCAGACCGCTATCACAAGGGCGTCAAGGTCATGGCGCAGTGGATGCAGGAAGGGACGTTCAAGACGCGCGAAGACATCGTCGTCGGTATCGAACGATTTCCGGAAGCGCTGCTGATGCTGTTCACCGGCGGAAATTTTGGCAAGCTGATCCTGCAGGTGGCCGACGAGAGCTGAGCCTGACGGCAGGCCGTCATTTCGAACGCGGCACCTCGAACATCAGGCTGCCCCAAAAGCTGTCCCAGTCCACTGCGTCGGTATCGGTCGCCGCGATCATGTGGACAGTGCTGATCATCCACGCTCCCGCATAGGGCAAGGTATAAGTGACATCGCCATTGCTGTCGCTGGTGGCACGAATCGAGATGGTCTGGTCACCGTTGTGATGCCAGGCGCGCAGCAGCGCGTCGGGCAGCGGCTTGCCGTCAAACAGCAACTTGAAGCGCAACGCTGCGCCCGGTGGTTGCGACAGCGGATCATTGAGCGGCACCAGTTCCAGACGTTGCCCGGTCCGGATCGCGTAGGTGGTGTCGGACTTGCCACCGGCGCGCAGCAAGGTCTTGGCATGGCGGCGAAAACGCTCTCGACCTTCCCGCCCCAGCGTGCCGGCTGCCTCGCGTTCGCGGACGATGCTGTCGAGTCCTTCGTCATGCAAGTAGGCATTGAACTTGTCGGCGGGCAGCGTGATGGTTGCGGTGTGGCTGTCGAACGCTACCAAGTGGGTTCCGGCGCGACCAATGCGTACCGGAACTTGACCGATCGGATTGACCGAGGGCACCAGTCCCATCAGGTCTTCGCTGCCAGTGGCCGAGTAATGACGCAGTGCGGCCGAATGGCTGGTCAGGAAACCGGCTTGTGTCCCTTCAAAATATTCGCCGAAATAGATGAACATCTGCGCACTGGAAGCAACCGGCGGCGAGAGTGGTTCAGCACGCATCCAGAATTCATGGGCACTGGCCCAGCCGGAAATTGTCATCAATACCGTTGCAAAAACAGAAGTGATCCAGTGGTGCATGCAAGCTCGATTCGACAAGGTAAGAGAGAGGCGGAACGGGCGGGATAGCCGCGCCCTTGCCTCCGTATACGCAAGATGCGGCGATACGGATGCATGATCCGCACGACGATCATGGTAACCTTGTCGCGATCCAACATGACCATGCATTCTGTGAAGCTCGCAAGCCTCGCAAGCACCGCCCATGAAGCCCATTGCCAAACCAAATTCACTACAAGTCGCCACCCCGTTCGAGGACCGGTCCTCCCTTGAAACTGCGGCTGCATCACGACTCGAACTGGCGATTGAAGGCAGTGGCACGGGTATCTGGGACCGCAATGTCGCGACCGGCCGGATTCATTATTCGCGTGGATGGAAAGCCTTGCTCGGCTATGCGGAATCCGACCTCACCGACGGCATCGAAGAAAGCTATACCCGCATTCATCCCGATGACCTGGCCTACGTGCAGGCCGAAATGCAGGCCCATTTTGACCGGCGCACCGACAGCTACGCCGTCGAACATCGCATCCGTTGCCGCGATGGCAGCTACAAATGGGTGTGCAGCCGCGGCAAGGTCACCGAGCGTGACGAATGCGGCCAGGCACTGCGCATGACCGGCACCACCACCGACGTCAGCCAAGTCCACTCCCTCGCCAACAGCCTGCAAAAAAGCATCAACCTGATCACCAATCTGACTAACGCCATTCCGGGCATGGCCTACCAGTATTGTGTCGCGCTCGATGGCACCACCGCGTATTGCTACGTCAGCAACGGCGTCAACGACATGTATGAACTCACGCCATCGCAAGTCACCGACAACGGCGCGCTAATCGATGCACGTCTGCACCCGGATGATCTGGCGGACTGGCAGACCTCGCTGCACGCTTGCACCGCCAGCCTGCAACCCTGGCATCACGACTACCGCGTGATCCTGCCGCATCAGGGTTTATGCTGGCGCAGTGTCCACGCGAATCCGTCGCGCCAGTCCGATGGCAGCACGCAATGGCATGGCTTTGTCACCGACATCACCGAACGCAAGCGTCTTGATATCGAACTGCAGGAATTCGCCACCACCGATTCTCTGACGCGCCTGCCGAACCGCCGGCATTTCATGACGCGCATGCACGAAGAGCTCGCGCGCGTGCATCGCGGCCAGCCGAGCAGCGCGGTGCTGATGTGCGATCTCGATCACTTCAAAAAGATCAATGACAGCCACGGGCACGCCGCCGGCGACCTGGTGCTCAGGCACTTCGCCGATGTGCTGCAAGAACAGTTGCGCAAGAACGATACAGCCGGCCGGATAGGCGGTGAGGAATTCGCCGTCGTGCTTTCCGGAGCAACACTGGTGTCGGCGACGCAATTTGCCGAGCGCATCCGCCAGCGCATGGTCAGCCAGACCCTGACAATAGCGGGCCAACCGATTGCGGTCACCGTCAGTATTGGCATTGCTGTCATGCTGGTCGGTGATGTCCACGTCGATGCCGTCCTGTCGCGCAGCGACAGCGCGCTCTACCGCGCCAAGGAAGCCGGGCGCAATCGTATCGAAGCCAGTTGCGTCTAGCAGCCGGCCGGAAAATCCACCGAGAACGTCGTCCCCCGGCCATTCGGCCCTGACGATAATTGCATCTGCGCGTCGTGCGCCAGCACGATATCGCGCACGATCGCCAAACCGAGACCACTGCCGGCAACGGTCTCATCAAGTCGATAAAAACGGTTGAAGATGAGTTCACGCTGGGCTTCGGCGATGCCCGGTCCGTCATCCTCGACCCGGAACAGGACCGAGTCGCCCTCGCGGCAGCAGCACACCGTCACGGTACTACCGGACGGCGAATAGCGGATCGCGTTGTCGATCAGGTTATCGATCAGATCACGCAACAAAAATGGGTCAGCACGCAGCCGGGCTGGCTGCAGTTCGAAGCCAAGATCAATCTGCTTGCGCATCGCCTGTTCGACAAACACCTGCACCGTGTCTTCGACCAGGCGACGCAGATCGACTTCCTCGAAACGATCTTTTTCAAGCCGGCTCGGCTCGGCCCGCGCCAGTGCCAGCAACTGGTTGGTATGGCGCACCATGCGTGCGGTGGCAGTCAGCATCAGCGTCGCCGATTGTGCGGTTTCATGCCCTTCCGGGTGACGCTGCTGCAGCCACTCCAGCTGCATCTGCAACGCCGCCAATGGTGTACGCAACTGATGGGCGACATTGGCCAGAAACGCCTGCTGCGCGGCGGCCCCGGCCTGCACCTTGCCGAGCAGCGTATTGATCGCATCGACCAGTGGTCGCAATTCCTGCGGCAACTGCGCATCACTGACCGGTGCCAGCGTATCGTGACTGCGCGCATTGAGGTCGGCCTGCATTTTCTTCAGCGGCAGCAGGCCGCGTGTCACGGCCAGCCACGTCAGCGCAATCGAGACGGCTGTCAGTAATCCGTCGAGCACAAACAGCCCGGCAAAAATCTCGGTACGGATCAGGCTGCGCTTGCGCAGCGTTTCACTGACGCTGATCGCCACGACTTGCGTGCCGACACGGGCCTTGAGCACGATCATGCGTACTGCCTCGCCGCGCATCGTGCCGTAATACGCAACCGGATCATTGAGTTTGCCTGGTGCCGGCAGCGATGGAAAATCCTGATCGCCGGCAATCAGCTGCCCCGATTGATTGCGCACAATGAAATAAATCGCATCGACATGATCAAGCCGCAGTACCTGTTCGGCCTGTTGCGGCAAGTCGATCAGTACCAAGCCGTCGTTGTCGCGTAGCCTTGGCACCAGCGCCCACGCGGCATCGGCCAGACTCTGATCAAACGCCATTTGTGCCGGCACCCAGGCCAGCCGGTACGTCAGCGCAGCCCCGATCAGGTTGATCGCCAGCAGCGGCACAATCAACCACTTGAGCAGGTTGATCCGGAGGCTGCTGGTCGTGCCTGTCACGGCGAGACCGGTTCCAGCAGGTAGCCGAAGCCGCGGATGGTGCGGATGACGATATTGGAGGGAGCAATTTTCAGGCGAATTCGCGAGACGTAGACTTCGACCGCATTGAGCGTCAAGTCCTCGCCCCACGGCAGGATCGCATCAATGATCTGCTGCTTGGAGACTACCCGCGATGCTTGCTGCATCAGGTATTCGAGCACCGCCCATTCGCGCACCGAGAACTCGATCGA
>CANFED010000108.1 GCA_947445995.1 Oxalobacteraceae bacterium
ACAAGCCATGACGCATTTTTCACTGCAACGCATATCGAGGAGTTTTTCATGGCTGTCGTAACCGACCGTTCCAAGCGCTGGCGCGTGGTGCTCGCGCATCTGGCCGTGATCGCGCTGATTTGCCTGGTGCTGTTTCCGTTTCTGATGATTCTGTCGATCTCGCTACGACCGGGCAACTTCGCCAGCGGCAGCCTGATCCCGGCCGAGATCAGCCTGGATCACTGGCGTCTGGCGCTCGGGATGTCGTATCAGGGGCCGAACGGGGTGCTGGTCGAACCGGACTTCCCGGTACTGCGCTGGCTGTGGAATTCGGTGAAGATCGCGATGATGACCGCCACCGTCACGCTGCTGTTGTCGACCACCTGCGCGTATGCGTTTGCGCGCATGAAGTTCAAGTTCAAGTCGACGGCACTGACCGGACTGCTGTTGCTGCAGATGTTTCCGGCGGTGCTGGCGCTAATTGCGATCTACACGATCTTCGACACGATCGGCACCTACGTGCCGTGGCTCGGGATCGACAGTCATGGCAGTCTGGTGCTGGCGTACACCGGCGGTATCGCGATGCACGTCTGGACCATCAAAGGTTACTACGACACGATCCCGGTCGAGATCGAGGAAGCCGCCAAAGTCGATGGTGCCACGCCCTGGCAAGCGTTTCTGTACGTGCTGCTGCCGATGGCGGTGCCGATTCTGATGGTGGTCTTCCTGCTCGCCTTCATCGGCGCGATCATCGAATACCCGGTCGCATCGGTGCTGCTGCACGAACAGAACAACCTGACCCTGGCGGTCGGTTCCAAGCTGTTCCTGTATGAACAAAAATACCTGTGGGGCGACTTTGCCGCTGCCGCCATCCTGTCGGGCCTGCCGATCACGGTGGTGTTCTTGCTGGCGCAGAAATGGATGATTTCGGGGTTGACCGCAGGCGGAGTCAAAGGTTGACCGAAAGGACCGGCTGCGGGCGCAATATGCAAACGCAGCCACCTCCTGTCAAGAAAATTTTCCCTTAAAGAAAAAGTGTCGCATCTACCCAAAACCGGTCCGAAATCCTTTCTCTGGGACGATCACCTCGCTATCATCATGGCTACAAAAAGATTCCATTCCAACCTGTGCGGCAACTGAGAATGGAACCATTACTACAAAATTCCGTCCCAGGAGAAATTCATGATGAAGCCAGCATTTGTTGCGGTCAGTCTGCTTGCCGTACTACTTGCCTCCGGTGCCGCCGGTGCCACTGACCTGGCCCTGACGGCCGACCTCGGTACCACCGGTATTGGCTTGCACATGAGTCTTCCACTGCAGAAAAATCTCAATGCACGCCTTGGTTTCAATACCCTGAACTATTCGTATTCCGGCAACACCAGCAACGTGGACTACGATTTCAAGCTCAAGCTCAACACCATTGATGCACTCGTCGATTATTTTCCGAGCGAGGGCAGTTTTCGTCTGACCGGCGGCTTGACCTATAACAGCAGCAAAATCAATGCGGTGGGTAAATCCAACGCCTCCGGTACGTTCATCCTCAACGGCAATGCTTACACCTCCGCCGACGCAGGCCAGCTCAACGGCAAGATCGACTTCCGTAAAATCGCGCCGTACCTCGGAATCGGTTGGGGCAATGCGTTGCAAAAGGAAACCGGCTGGGGCTTCTCGGCCGATGCCGGCGTGCTGTTCCTGGGATCACCGAACACGTCGCTGACTAGCAGCGGTTGTACCGCGCCTAGCAGTCTGTGCAGCCAGCTCAATAGCGACCTCGACGCCGAAAATAGCCGTCTGCGTGACAAGGCCAACGACCTCAAGCTCTATCCGGTGTTGCGCGTCGGTGCCAGTTACCGCTTCTGATTCCCGGCTGCTCCCGCTTTCGCCAGGAAAGTCGGGGGCAGATCCAGTGGTGATCAAGGATGTCTTGCGGGCCACTCGCGCCCCATAATTTTCCACGGCGACGGAACCGTCGACTCGAATAACGCACTCACGATCAGTTCCGGCATGGGCCGGCCACCACTGAAAGAGGCGTAGCGTGTTTCCCCAAATCGATCGATCCCAATCCGTTTCCTCGCGTACCGCAAGCAGAGTTGCCCAACCTGGCGCTGGCACGCCGGCCACGCCGCCACCGGCGAGTGCAGCCACCGCCAGCGACCGCCCCGTCGCACCGGGTCAGCAAGCAGCACGCTCCCGGTTCTGCTGTGACTGGCGAAACCCGACGACCAAACTCATTGAAGCCTACGGCTTGCCTGCACCGGCATCCCGAACCGGCTACAGCGCGGCTGCAGCGCACGAGATTCAGAACGCACTGGCGCGGCTGGGCCCCCCGACGCAGGATCACGATGACACCGGCCGCTTGATCGCGCGGGCGCTGATTGACGGGCATGCAGCAAAATTCGCCGCCGTGATGACGCTGGCACGACATCAGATCATCAATCTCAATAACCCGCTTTGCACCACGAGTCGGGCCAGTATGTTGCTGGAGGTTGTCAACAAACCCGGCGCATCGCGCAGCGGGATTGATTTTCCTGCCAGCGAATTCATCTCGGTCAGTTCTCGCATCGCGACGATGGTGGCGCTCGGGGCCGATCCCGACCATCCCCATTTCAGCGGTGCACTGCCACTGGAAGTGGCCTGGCACAATGCCACCACGGAAGGCGACGAAGCGGCACGCGCGTTGCTCCACGCCGGTGCCAATCCGCTCAAGGAAGGCCGCGACGGGCTCACCATGCTGCATCGCGCCGCCACCACCAATAATCTGCACCTGATCCGTAGCTGGCGCGCTGCCGGATTGCCCGAGTACCCGCCGACCAGCGAAGGCGGTATCACCCCGCTGATGCTGGCCTCTTTCAACAATCACGTTGAAGCGATTCGCCTGCTGCTCGCCGATAGCGACGCCGATATCGACGATACCGGCGAGGGCAATCACACGGCACTGCATCTGGCCGTCCACTCGAACAGCCTGGCGGCGGCCGAAGAACTGCTAGCCAGCGGTGCCAATGTCATCGAAGGAATTTTCGGTGGCGAGACACCTTATGCAATGGCGCTCGCGCATGAGATGCGTACCGGCGACGGCCGCATGGCGACCCTGTTGCAGGAACATGCGCTGGCCAGCGGCATCCCGGAGCAATTGCTCGGATTTGCCGGCCACCTGCGCCATTAAGCATTACACCGTGTGAGAAATCACCGGCGAAATCGGACCACCGTCTTCGTTGAGGCGATCCAGTTCGTGGGTGGTCGACGAGGCAATATGGTTGAGGATGCCCCGCTTGGCCTGACGCTGCAATTCGGCAAACGGACTGGTGCGGTTCAATGACACGCCGACGGCCAGGATGTCGATCAGCAGCAGCAGCAAGATGCGCGAAACCATCGGGATATGCGCAGCACTGCCCTCGTCATGTTCGACCGCGAGCGTCAGATGCGCCCGCCGCGCCAGTTGCGAATTGGCCGGTGCCAGCGCAATGACGGTCGCGCCGCTGGCCATCGCCGCTTCGACGGCTGCGGCCAGATGGCGCAGTTTTCCCGAGTTGGAAATAATCACCGCCACGTCGCGTGGCCGCAGCATGGCAGCCGAGACTTCCTGGACTTGCGGATCGGTCGCCGCCGAGGTCGGAATGCCGAGCCGGACAAACTTTTGCTGCGCGTCCTTGGCCACCAGCCCGCAACTGCCAAAGCCGTAAAAATCGATCCGGCTGGCCTGACTGAGGGCTTCGATGACGGCGCTCAGTGCCTCGGTATTGAGGTTGTCGCGCACTTCGAGCATCGCGGTAATCGTGTTGTCGACGACCTTCACGCCAAGGTCCAGCGACGAATCGCCGACATGCACCTGGCTGTGCGCCACCGGCACCGTGCCGGTCACGCCGGAGGCCAGCTTGAGCTTGAAATCGGCCAGACCCTGGCAACCCAGCGAACGGCAAAAGCGAATCACGGTCGGCTGACTGACTTCGGCACGACGGGCGATTTCCGAAATCGGTTCGTTCATCACGGCGCGCGGATGGGCCAGGATCAGGCTGGCGACTTTTTGTTCGGCCGGCGAAAAACTCGAACGCGACTTGCGGATACGTTCGAGGATAGGGATCGCATTGCCACCACCGAGGTGTTCGGCCAGGATCGCGGCAACGCCGACAAAAGCCGGATATGGCGCGGTAATGACGAAGGTCGGGATATTGCCCAGGTAGTCGCCGAAGCGGCCCTTCTCCTCGAAGCGGCGGCGAAACGACGAGCGCGCAAAATACTCGCCGAGGTGCGGCACTACGCCACCGCCAATATAGATGCCACCCAGCGTGCCGAGCGTGACGGCAACGTTGGATGCGACGGTACCGAGCATGCCGCAAAAGCAGTCAACCACGTCGACGCATAACGGGTCGGAACCGGCAAGGGCGCGCTGGATGATCTCCGGCGTAGCCAGCGGTCCGGCCGCCACACCGCTGCGCGCAGCCAGTGCCTGATAGATCAGTTCGATGCCGGGGCCGGAGACCAACCGTTCGGCCGAGACGTGCGGCCAGGTCTTCCAGCAATACTGCAGCACCGCGATCTCGCGCTCGTCGGCCGGTGAAAAGGTCACATGACCGCCTTCGCTGCCCAGCGCGATCCAGCGTCCGGCCGTCGGAATCAGACCACCGACACCCAGTCCGGTGCCGGCACCCACCAGACCAATCACGCCGCCCGGACGACTCTCGCCCTGCCCGACCTGACTCAGATGGGCGGGTTCCAGATGCGGCAACGACATCGCCAGCGCAGTGAAATCATTGACGATCAACAGCGTGTCGAAGTTGAGTCGGCGTCGGGTCGCTTCGATCGAAAAGGCCCAATGGTGATTGGTCATCTTGATCTCGTCACCCTGTACCGGATTGGCGATGGCGATCGCGGCATGGCGTACCGTCGGCTGGCCAATCTCGACCAGATAAGTTTCCACGGCGATGGCAAATTCGGTATGGTCGGCGCAACGCAGGACGCGAATCGCCTCGATCTGGCCAGGTGCCCGTTCGAGCGCGAAGCGGGCGTTGGTTCCGCCGATATCGGCCAGCAGTCGCGGGCCATCGAGATAAAGCGCGCTCTGCGCATCGCGGGAATTAGCGGGCACTGTGGAAGACATGAAGGGTCACTTTCGGATGAGCGATCAGCAGGGCAAGCGGGCCTGCGTCGGCAAGGTGGTCGGTAAGAGAATCGGTGAGTTGATCAGTGAGTTGATCAGTGAGGTGATCAGTAAAGTGTTCGGAAACATCGTGCACCAGAGCGACGAGGCGTTCAAGGGTGGCCAGCTTGTCGGCCCCGCTGGACCAGACATAACAGTGGTGCTGGCCAATGAGTGCCTGCAATGACAGACCGACGCGCGCATGGGCCGCCGCTTGCGGTTGCAAGGCGATATACCGTGCGCTGGTCTGACGCGCTTCGTCCCACTGCGACGCATCGACGAACAGCGAGGCAGTATGACCGTCGTTGCCAAGACCAAGAATGATTACCGCCGCTTGCGCCAGCGCCGCGTTGTCGTTGGCTGCGATGGCCGCCTGCTGCGCCACCGGCCATTCGTCGCTGGCATGGCTGGCCAATGTCTCATCGACCAGTGGCACCCAGCGCGCCGCAGCCGCCGCGCCGACCAGCAAGTGGCGCGCCACCAGTGCCGAGTTGGAATCCGCATCGGCCAGCGGCACGCAGCGCTCATCGACTAGCGACACATCGATCTGCGCCCACGGTAATGGCTGGGTGGCCAGCAGCGCAAACAACGGCAACGGACTGCGCCCACCGGACACCAGCAGCAGCGCGCGCGGCGCAGTCTCCAGCGCCTGCTGCAGATCGCCACGAACGGCATCGGCCAGCGCTTGCGCGGCCACGCCGGCGTCTTCAAACAAATGGAATTGGATGGTCATCAGCGTTCCTCCGGCCAGGCGAAACCGGCACGATATAGCAAAGCGCTCGACGACGCCGGTCCCCAGGTGCCCGCTGCATAGGATTTCGGCGGCTGGCTGCTGTTGTCCCACGCAGTGAGCAGGGGTTCGACCCATTTCCAGGCGGCTTCCTGTTCGTCTCGCCGCACGAACAGCGCGAGATTGCCGCGAATCGCGTCGAGCAACAGGCGCTCATACGCTTCTGCGCGCGGGCGCTTCGACGCCTTGTCCAGTGCCAGGTCCAGCACCACCGGTTGCAGGTGCATGCCATCGCCGGGCTGCTTGCCGAGGCAATGCAGCTGTATCGATTCGTCGGGTTGCAACTTGATGACCAGCCGGTTCGAGACTTCGCTGGCAAGGCCAGCCGGCACGGGCAAGATGGCATGCGGTACCGGCCGGAACGTGATGACGATTTCTGCCATGCGCTGCGGCAGCCGTTTGCCGGTGCGCAAAAAGAACGGCACACCGGCCCAGCGCCAGTTGTTGATTTCGGCCTGCAGCGCGACAAAAGTTTCGGCGCAGGAATCGGCATCAATACCGGCCTCATCAACGTAGCCGACCACGGCATTGCCCCGAATCGCACCGGAACCATATTGTCCGCGCACTGCCTTTTGCTCGACATCAATCGCCGAGAGCGGCTTGAGCGCGCGTAACACGCGCAACTTTTCATCGCGCACCGCATCGGCATCAAATGACGTCGGCGGTTCCATCGCGACGATGCACAGTAATTGCAGCAAATGGTTTTGCACCATGTCGCGCAGTGCGCCGGTGCCATCATAAAACCCGCCGCGCCCTTCGACGCCAAGTTCTTCGGCAATCGTCAGCTGGACATGGGCGATCGACTCGCGCCGCCAGAGCGGTTCGAACAGCGAATTGGCGAAGCGCAGCGCCATCAGGTTCTGTACCGATTCCTTGCCGAGGTAGTGGTCGATCCGGTAGATCTGGTTTTCGGTGAAGACGCGGGCAACCGCATCGTTGATCGTGCGCGATGAGGCCAGGTCCGTGCCGAGCGGCTTTTCCAGCACCACGCGGGCATGCGTCAGATCGATGCCACTGAGGGCAAGGTTGGCGCAAATCGGTTCGAACAGAGCTGGTGCAGTGGCCAGATAAAACACCCGTACGCCGCTGGCTTGCTGCAACCGCTCTGCCAGCAACTGGTAAGAGCCGGGATCGAAGGCATCCATGCAGAGGTAATCGAGCCGATCAAGAAAGCCCTCCCATGCAGCATCTTGTGCCGGCAAGTGTGCACCGACGCGTTCACGCACGCTGTCGATGAAAGTGGCGCGATCCATCGCTTGTTGCGCCACGCACAGGATCTTGCCATCGGCATGCAGTTTGCCGCCGCGGTGCGCGGTCAACAGCGCTGGTAACAGCTTGCGCATCGACAAGTCGCCGGTGCCACCAAACAGGACAAAGGTAAAAGCGGGGTCGTTTTGCATCAGTGCGGCTCCAGCTGGCTGTAATAAATAAAAACTTATATTGCAATCTTAATGTAGCATTACTACAATTACAAGGCGCAAGCAGCTCTTTGGCGCTAAGTAAGGAATAAATTTCAAGAAGCCATGTAGTTTTACTAGCTTTAAAACCAAATAGCAAAAATCGCTAATACCATCAGGCGAAGCAATTCCCGGCTTTTCGGATAGCGGCACTCAGACCGCATTTGCATCATCACCCAGGAGACACTGCATGAAACTGAACCACCTCGTCACATCCCTTCTCGCTGCCACCGCATTGATGTCTGGCGCTACCGTCGCGCAGGCAGCCGAAGTCGAAGTGCTGCATTACTGGACTTCCGGCGGCGAAGCCAAGTCCGTCGCCGAACTGAAAAAAATGATGGAAGCCAAGGGCGTGAGCTGGAAGGATTTTGCCGTGGCCGGCGGCGGCGGTGAAGCCGCCACGACCGCACTGAAAGCCCGCGTCATCGCCGGCAGCGCTCCGACCGCTGCGCAGATCAAGGGTCCGTCGATCCAGGAGTGGGGCCGCGAAAATGTGCTGGCCAATATCGATGCGGTCGCCGTCAATGAAAAATGGGATGCCCTGCTGCCGAAAGTCGTCTCCGACGTGATGAAGTACAAGGGCCATTATGTGGCTGCGCCCATCAATGTGCATCGGGTCAACTGGCTCTGGATTAATCCGGAAGTCCTGAAAAAAGCCGGTGCCACGACGCCGACCAACTTCGATGAGTTCTTCGTCGCGGCCGACAAGATCAAAGCCGCTGGCTTGATCGCCGTCGCTCATGGTGGTCAGCCGTGGCAAGATGCCACCGTGTTCGAATCTGTCGCGCTTGGCGTCGGCGGCGCTGATTTCTACAAGAAGGCCTTGGTGAACATGGATCAGGCGGCACTGACCGGACCGACCATGATCAAGACCTTTGACACGCTCGGCAAGATCAAGACCTACATCGACAAGAATGCGGCAGGCCGCGACTGGAACCTGGCCACGGCGATGATCATCAACGGCAAGGCCGGCATGCAGTTCATGGGTGACTGGGCCAAAGGCGAATTCACTGCAGCCGGCAAGGTCGCCGGCAAGGATTACCTCTGTGTCGCTGCACCGGGTACCGAGAAAGCCTTCACCTTCAATATCGATTCGCTGGCCATGTTCAAGGTCACTGATCCGGCAACCCAGAAAGCCCAGCTGCTTCTGGCCAGCACCATCATGAGCCCGGAGTTCCAGGAAGTCTTCAACCTGAACAAGGGTTCGATCCCGGCCCGTGCCGGCGTCTCGCCTGCCAAGTTTGATACTTGTGCGGTGAAATCGATGGCTGATCTGGAGATCGCCAACAAGGCCGGTGGACTGGTGCCGAGCATGGCGCATGGCATGGCTGTGAACGCGGCCAAGCAAGGCGCGATCACCGACGTGATTGCCCGCTTCATGAATTCGACGATGAGTTCGCAAGACGCCGTGGCTGCGCTGGCCAAAGCCGCTAAAACAAAGTAACACCCGCTGCGGGCACGATGATTTCGTGCCCGCGCTTGCAAGCATTTTTAACGTCTCTCCAAATTACTTACCAGACACCACCATGCAGGAGCCTCTATGACCAACCCCGCCGCGCTCAGGCAAGCGCCCTCCCGACCTCGCCGCAGCGGTAGCAGCCGCCTCGCGGTCATTGCCGATGCGTGGTTGCCGCGACTCGTGCTGGGCCCGACCGTGCTGGCATCGCTGGTCTTTGTCTACGGTTTCATATTTCTGACCGGGTATCTGTCGCTGACCGAATCGCGCCTGATGCCCAACTTCGAGTTCGCCGGCTTCGAGCAGTACGTGACACTGTTCGAGATCGACCGCTGGTGGGTGTCGGCCACCAACCTCGGCATCTTCGGCGGACTGTTCATCGTGTTCTGTCTGGCCATCGGTCTGGGCATGGCGGTCTTGCTGGACCAGAAAATCCGCGCCGAAGGCGCCTTGCGTGCCATCTACATGTACCCGATGGCGCTGTCGTTCATCGTCACCGGCACCGCGTGGAAATGGATTCTGAACCCCGGCCTCGGCCTCGAAAAAATGGTCCGTGACTGGGGCTTTACCAACTTCACGTTCGACTGGCTGGTCAACTCCGAGATGGCGATTTACACGATCGTCATTGCCGGTGTGTGGCAGTCGTCTGGCTTCGTGATGGCACTGTTTCTGGCGGGCCTGCGCGGTGTCGACGACAGCATCATCAAGGCCGCAATGGTCGATGGCGCGAGCTTGCCGACGATCTACCTGCGCATCGTGATCCCGGCCTTGCGGCCAGTGTTTTTCAGCGTGCTACTGGTCCTTGCGCATATCGCCATCAAGAGTTTCGACCTGGTCATGGCGCTGACCTCCGGCGGTCCTGGCAACGCGTCGGATGTGCCGGCGATCTTCATGTACCAGTTCTCTTTTACGCGCGGCCAACTGGGTCTCGGTGCTGCCTCGGCGATGATGATGCTCGCTACCGTGCTGGCCGTGCTGGTACCGCTGATGTACATGGAAACCAAAGGAGCGCGCCATGCACGCTGAACAAAAAGGCTTTCCCGGCCTCGGCCGCATCGTGATCTATGTGCTGCTAGTTCTGGTGGCGCTGTATTACCTGATTCCGCTATACGTGATGATAACCACCTCGGTCAAGTCACTCGCTGAAATCCGCAGCGGCAATTTGCTCGATCTGCCGATGTCACCGTCCGGCGCGGCCTGGGCCAAGGCCTGGAGCGGTGCCTGTACCGGTGTGCGCTGCGAAGGACTGCAGCCGTTTTTCTGGAACTCGGTCCTGATGGTGGTGCCTGCCGTACTGTTGTCGACACTGATAGGCTCACTCAACGGTTATGTGCTGGCGCACTGGCGCTTTCGCTATTCGGAAATCGTGTTCACGGCGCTGATGGTCGGTTGCTTCATTCCGTTCCAGGTGGTGATCCTGCCGATGGCGCGCCTGCTTGGCATCTTCGGTTTGTCGAATACGACGACGGGGCTGGTGATGGTCCACATAATTTATGGCGTGGCATTCACGACGCTGTTCTTTCGCAATTACTACGTGTCGGTGCCGGAAGAACTGGTCAAGGCGGCCCGCATCGATGGCGCGGGTTTCTTCATGATTTATCGCCGCATCATTTTTCCGCTGTCGCTGCCGATTTTCATGGTCTGCTTCATCTGGCAGTTCACGCAGATCTGGAACGACTTCCTGTTCGGCGTCGTGTTCGGCGGCTCGGATGCGCAACCGGTCACGGTGGCGCTGAACAATCTGGTCAACACCACGACCGGGATCCAGGAACACAACGTCAACATGGCCGCGGCAATCATCGCTGCGCTGCCGACCCTGGTGATCTATCTGATCGCCGGTAAATATTTCGTGCGTGGCCTGACGGCCGGCGCAGTCAAAGGTTAAGGAACAACATGGCCAGCTTATCGATCCGTAATGTGCGCAAGGTATATCCGAACGGCGCTGAAATTTTGAAGGGCATCAATCTCGATATCGAGGATGGCCAGTTCGTCATTCTGGTCGGCGGTTCCGGCTGCGGCAAGTCGACGTTGCTCAACATGATCGCCGGACTGGAAAGCGTTTCCGAAGGCGAGATCCTGATTGCCGACAAGGTAGTCAATGATGTCCCGCCGAAGTCGCGCGATATCGCGATGGTATTCCAGTCGTATGCGCTGTATCCGACCATGACGGTGCGCGAGAATATCTCGTTCGGCCTGGGCATCCGCAAGGTGCCGAAAGACGAGCAGAAGAAGATCGTCGAGCGCGTCGCCGAAACTTTGCAGATGACGCATTTGCTGGATCGCAAACCGGCCTTGCTGTC